>JAKAXI010000027.1 GCA_021816665.1 Bacillota bacterium
CTGTTTTGAAAAAAGTGACCGTATGGGCGGGGCGAACTCCGGCAGCGGGGGCGACTACGGTCGTTCCTACGGAATGAGTCTGGTTGTCCGTCGCGCCGCAACCACTGAGTGCCACGGTGAGCAATCCCGGGATGGCAAAAAACACGGCCTTCTTCATCTGAATCCACCTCCTAGTGCTTCAGACGAAGTGTAGCGGCTCGTTGTTTCACCTCTGCTGAAAACAATTCGCCAACGTTGTATGCGCGGCACCTCGTTTGTCCGTGCATTTGACACACGTTGTGCAAATTGGGCACATAGTTTGACAGCCGTATCGAGTCATTCCCCGCTTTGATAAGATGAAGTTGGATGACTGTCCGGCACGTCAAGATTTGAGGGAGCGCGAGGTGGCGTCGGTGTACATACCAAAGTCATTTGTGATGAACGAAGAAAGAATGAAGGAATTTATCGAAGTTCACAGTTTTGGGTTGTTGATGAGTCAGCACGAAGGGCAGCCTTGCGGGACGCATTTGCCGTTCTTGTTCGACAGCGATAGAAGCGCTTTATACGGCCACGTGGCCAAAGCGAATCCGCAGTGGCAGGACGTCGACGGTCAGGACGTCATGACCGTGTTTTCAGGCGCGCACAGTTACATTTCCCCTTCCTGGTACGGAATTGGTGAGTCGGTTCCAACCTGGAACTACGTAGCTGTGCACGTGTACGGGACTTGTCATGTGATGCATGATCCGGAGGAATTCGCAACGGTTCTGGAACGCATGGTACGTTTCTATGAACCTGGCTCGCCCATAGCTAGCGAGTCCGGAGAACCGTATTTTCGGCGCATGATGCAGGCCATCGTGGGGTTCCGAATCGACATCGCGCGCATGGAGGGCGCCGCAAAGTTGAGTCAGAATAAGCCCGCTGAAGTACGAGAGCGCGTGATCGAACAACTGAGCCATTCCGACGACTCCAACGCACAAACCGTCGCGCGCTGGATGAAGCAGGAGTGGAACCAGTAGGAGGTTGGAAAGATCGGAACTTCACTTTTGTGCACCGTAACAGCAGTGCTCATTGCGGATCAGGCAGACAGTTTCGTCACGCGTGCTCTGCCACAGATTGATGTTACATACGGCGGCATTGCTGGCGATCGCCACTTTGGTCTGACGAAGCGAGCTGGCGTTCGCGAGTCGATGTACCCGCGTGGGACGGAGATTTTCAACCGTCGCCAGATCACGGTCGTATCCGACGAAGAGTGTGCAGCCGTGGCTGAGGCCCTTGGCGTGCCAGAGATTCGACCCGAGTGGCTCGGCGCGAACGTTGTCGTGAGAGGCTTTCCCGACCTCACTCGACTGCCAAACGGAAGTCGCATTCTGTTCCCAAGCGGGGCGGGACTCCTCTGCGAAGGAGAAAACCAACCCTGCCGCCATCCTGGCGACGTGATCCAGTCGCACTACCCGGACGTGTCGAAGCTGTCTGCACGTTTCGTGGAACACGCGCAGAGACGCCGTGGCATCATCTGCATCGTGGAGCGTCCTGGCGTGATCACGTCGAGCGGCGAGGCTACGGTAGTCGTCTACGAAGACTAGAAGACTCATGGAAGGGAATGCGGACCAACCGTGATCGACAGACGACAAGAATTCACCTTTTCAAAGCTGGGGGAAAACGACCGACGGGACTTGCAGCAACTTGCGGAGCGGGTCGGTTGGCACTTTGCGGACGAACAGGTTGCGCTGTTGATGGCTGCAGGTACTGTCTACGGCCATCATGCTGCCGTCGACGGCAGGCGGGAACTTATCGGAGCGGCCGCAATCTATCCGTACGGCCGCAACCTCGCGTCACTCGGAATTGTCATGGTCAGCCCGGAACACCAGCGTCAAGGCATTGGCAACGCTGTTGTTCGCCGCTGTCTTGCCGACGTGGACCCGCAGGCGCACGTCATGCTCATCGCCACACCGCAGGGTAGACCTGTCTATGAATCCCTCGGCTTTCGCATCGTAGAACAGGTTCACCGGTATGAACTTGATCTCGCTTGTACAGCGGATCGTCGACGCTCGCATGTCGTGACGCCACTGCGGCAGGATGACATTGCTGCTGTCGTCGCGCTGGACGAGTCAGCGTCTGGTGGACGACGCCACGTCGCGTATCAGGCGCTAGTGCAAATTGCGCGGGCTGGCGTTGCGGTGCGAGATGACCGTGGCCATGTGTGTGGCTTCGCAATCGCCCTGCGTGGGACGGACCGCTGGCTGATTGGCCCTGTCATTGCGGACAGTGTCAACATGGCTGTCGAACTGGTTCTAGGACTCGTGGAGAGATTGCGCATAGAGAGTATCGTCGACGAACGTGAGTTTGCCGGTGGAGGAACTGTCCGCCTCGACGTGCCACGCCAGCAGGTGGAGTTTCAGGCGAGCCTGCAGGCTGTTGGCTTTCAGCAGACGCGTCAGTCGCCAGTGATGAGTGTCGGCGGCGAGCCCCTGCCGGGAGACCGTGACCGCATGTTTGCCATTATTGACCCCGCACTGGGGTGAAGCTTCCTAGCACGCATGGCAAGCCCCGCGGCGGAGTGCGGACTGCCTGGCCGGGGCTCGCTGGGTGAGTGGGTGAGTGGGTGAGTGGTGAATCCGGCATGCTCGACCGCCGACGTAAACCGGTAGTGAGGACCAGTGACGCCAAAGTGACGGAGGACTTGCAGGCGCCAAACAACGGATAGCGCCAGATTGGCGCTGTGCCGCGAGGGCTAGCGGTGATAGCGCCATAATGGCGTAAAGCGAGCGGGATCAGGGTAGCGAGCCCGTGCACGTCGGACATGGTGCCATTGTGGCGTTGCGACGTCAGTTCTGTTCATTCGCCAGGAAAGAGCGCCAGCAACTCCGTAACTTTGCCGCGGTGGTCACCGTCACAACTGATAAACCGCTGTACGTCGAATGAAGTGATGAGCGCACCTTCGTAGGCTTTCCGCGTAAATTCGTTGTCGTGGTTGGAGATGACGACTGGGATCCCGCGAGCTGCCGTTTCGGCGGCCACTCGCGCAAGGCGTAGTTGTTCGGGCTGAGCGAACCCGTCCGAGTTGTAGCTTGTAAAGTTGGCCGTTGCCGACAGAGGTACGTATGGAGGGTCGCAGTAGATAACGTCGCCAGGACGGGCTCCTCGCATCACCACTTCAAAATCTAGGGATGAAAATTCAGCGGTTTGTGACTTGTGGTAGAACATCATCATTTCCTCGTATGGGAAATACGGTTTCTTGTATCGACCGAACGGCACGTTAAATCCGCCAATTTGGTTGTATCGACACAGCCCGTTGTAGCCGTGTCGGTTCAAGTACAGAAACAGTGCTGCCTTGCGGAATGGATCGACAGACGAATTGAATTCTTCGCGCAAGGTGTAATAAGCATCGGCGCTATTGAGTTCATTGGTAAACAGACCTTTGCACTCGTCAATGAAGGTCGCACCGTACTGTTTAAGCGTTACAAATACGTGAATAAGGTCGGGGTTCGAGTCGTTGATTAGATTATTTGGGTAATCTGTATTGAGAAACACGGCCGCAGCCCCAGCAAACGGTTCGATCAAACGGTCCCCAGCGGGGAGCAGCTCACAAATTTTCTGGACTACGCGGTACTTGTTTCCAGCCCATTTCAGAAAAGGTTTCATTTCGGCCTCCGTTACAAACTCTGTACACTGATTCGACGGGGAAGGGAGAAATCCCTTGCCGTTGTGCGAACCTTGTTGTCAATTTGGTAACATTGCATAGGGACAATCTAGACTGTGTAAAAGGAGTGTTGAAGGTGACAGAACACCGTGCAGCCTTGTTAGTGATGGACGTCCAAAATGGCATTGTGTCGCGTTTCGCGAAAGATGAGGGCACACTCACACCAATCGTGTCCGCCGTCGACGCTGCCCGGGCCGCAAACATTCCTGTGATGTTTGTTCGAGTTGCATTTCGTCCGGGGTTGACAGAGGTCAGCCCGAACAACAAGTCGTTCTCAGCCATAGCGGGGGCAGGTGGAATGACTGCGGATGACGAGTCGACTCAGGTCCACTCGTCAGTTGCACCGAGGGACGGTGAACCGGTGATCACCAAACGTCGAGTGAGCGCCTTCTCTGGCAGCGACCTCGAGGTCATTTTGCGGGCACAGAGTATCGATACATTGGTTCTGTGCGGAATTGCGACAAGCGGTGTGGTGTTGTCGACGTTGCGAGAGGCAGCCGACAAAGACTACCGCATTACGGTTTTGGCGGATGCCTGTCTCGATGCCGATCCGGAAGTTCACCGTGTGCTGACCGAGAAGGTCTTTCCGCGTCAAGCAGATGTGCTTTCGTCTGCGGATTGGATACAGAGTTTGCCAAGCTCGAACTCGAGTCATTAACGCGACCTGACTGGTCTGAAGGAGACGATTTGTGGAGAGCGTTCGCGAAGCTGGATTCATGTTGCTGTTTCGCTAGCCGCGTTATGGCAGGCCAGTCAACACCACTGGGGCTGGAACCCTGCTGCCGAAACTAATCCCACAGGAGCACCTCACGCAAGCCAACTACTTGATGCAAATGGAGTGGCAAGTTGCTCTCGTGCTCGGCCCGACAGTAGGCGCCATCCTGATTTCACTTGTCGGCCGCCAGTGGGTTTTATTAGGGGACGCTACCACCTTTCTGCTAGTCGCAGCGGTGTCAGCGTTTGGGGACTGGTGACCGTGCTTCTGGGTTATTCTCCGAATCTATGGGAGACGGGAGCATTGATGTTTATCGGTGGACTCTCGTACGCGCCTTGGGGAGGACTTGCCATGTCCGTATACCAGCTTCTCGTGCCTGATCAAAAGCTAGGTCGGGTGATGGCGGCCTTCGAGTCTTTGACGATTGCTGGGATGCCGCTTGGTGCGTGGGTTTGAGGTGCCATCCTTGGTCATGTCACGGTGGTGACTGTGTTTTTCGTATCCGGCGGTTGTACCCTAGCCATGGGGTTGGTCTCGTCCGTGTGGCCTAGCTTTCGAGCGGTTGACTCTGCAGAGACTGCTGCCTGAACCGAGTGCCGGACCGCCTCAGTTTTGTCCTGCATAGCGTGTGATCGGGAACCAAGCGACCCAGGACGGACATGAGGAGACGGTTCTAGATGAAGATCGCGATTGTTGCACCAGAGGACTTGCCGATTCCTCCGACGCGAGGCGGTTCGGTGCAAATTTACGTGCATGCGCTGGCGCGGGCTTTGACCGAAGTCGAAGGGGTTCAACTCGTTCTGATCAGTCCTAAGCGCGGTAGGTCGCATGACAGTGACAATCAAGAGACCAAGTTCAACGCACAGCATCTGCGGCTGAATGCGAGCACCCCAAAGGCGTACCAGAAGGCAGTGCTCTCAGCACTTTCCGCACTGCAGCCGGATCTCATTCAAGTTGAAAACCGTCCACTGCTCGCAGCAGCAGTGAAACGTAGACTGCGACGCCCAACACTGCTCAATCTCCACTCAGTCACCTTTTTGGGGCCCGCTCACACCACTGCACAACAGGCTGCGACTGCCTTGCGTGCAGTTGATGGCGTGGTGTGCAACAGCCGGTATTTGCGACGAGCAATCGTCCGACGGTTTGCTTTACAGGCCGATAGACAACGATTCCATGTCATTTTCCCGGGCATTGACCTCGAACGTTTCAAGTATCAGAGACGAACGGTCACCAAGTTTTCTCGTAACCGCCCACTGCGCATTCTGTTCGTTGGTCGGGTCATTCGTCAAAAAGGCGTGCTCGTACTGATCCGGTCGATTCGTCAACTTCACGAGGCAGGCCACCCAGTCCACCTGACTCTCGTCGGGCGCACTCCACCGTGGGAAAAAAACTATGGTTCTCTCGTTCGCCGTGAGGCCCGGTCCTGTCCTGTTCAGTGGGTGGGGTTCGTCTCCCCGCAGGGTCTCCCAGGTTATTACCGCCGTCACGACGTGTTCGTCTGTCCGTCTCAGGACAAAGAAGCCTTTGGGTTAGTCAACCTGGAAGCCCTTGCGACAGGGTTACCTGTCATTGCGAGTCGGGTTGGAGGTATTCCGGAAGCGGTGACGGATGACACAGGTATTCTGGTCGATCACCCGCAGCGGCCAGAATCCTTTCGGCGCGCTATTGAGTCGTGTCTGGCACACCCGGAACGACTTGCGAGTTGGTCGGAAATGGGCAGGCGGCACGCGCAGGAATTCTCGTGGGAGCGCACGGCGCGCGATTTCGTAAAACTTTACCAGAAAGTGAACGGCAGGTAGTCAAGGTCTGTGATCGAGCAGTGTTGCGACATATCCGACAAGGCGCTCGGCCCAGCGGTGTACCTCCTCGTCTGACAGGAGGTCGCGTCCGGGCCGACTGTTACAATCGTAGACGTAGCAAGATCCGTTCGCAGGAGCAGCGTCGACGCCGAGATATGCAAGGTCAGGGTACGTACGCTCAAGTGCGCGCGCAGCTTGCAGAGCGGCTTGCTCCACCATCGTGAGTTCCTGCACAGTGGTGTTGGTCTCGGACAACCACCGTCTGCCAGTCGATGTGCGCAGTGAGCGCGCGATGGCACCTGCATGGACATTGGTGACGACAGCGCCGCGCGCACTCTTGCGCAGCGTGATCGCTGTCGTTGCCCACTCTCCTCGCTCATTCTTCTGTACGGTGACTCGAAAGTCGACGCGTCGTCCATCTGCTGTCCGTGGTAGTTGAATGTTCTCCTGGACCAGGTAGCGTCGAGCACGAAGCTGTCGCCGGGCGAGCACTTTCAACTGGGACTGGGTCAACACACGCGATACTCTCTTCCCGCGCAGTCGGTCTGCCTGCACGTGAAATTGGTCGATGCCGATGCGTTCAATGCGAATGAGATTGCGTCCACCGGATCCGAGCTCCGGTTTCAACCAAACGATCGGCTGTATTTTGAGCAAATCAAATACGTCCCGAACTCGAACTACTTTCTGTGTCAGAGGCAGTCGCCCAGGGGAAATATCTGCCCGGCGCAGCAAGTCGTAGACTTTGCGTTTGCCAGGGAGTACTGGGTTGATGCAGGGCCAATTCTGTTCACGAATTCTGCGCCGTAGTAGCGGGTACGCAACGTCTGCAGTCTGTAGTTCGCGAAGGTACATGAGGTCAACCCAAATTGGATGCACAATCTTGACCGCAGCGGGGCGCCAGACTGCGTCGACAAACTGATAGGCACGCATGTGATGCGGTCGCCCACGTCGGTAAAGGACATCCGTAGGCTGTACAACGTACAGTGGGACGTCGTGTACTTCCGCAAGCTGCGCCAAGTCACGCAACGTGCTGTCTCGACGTTTTCCCAACCGGCGTGTCGGGGGGGCCCCCGTAATGACGATCAGCATGTGAATTCTCCTTCGTACCGTGCGTCAATCGACTTCGATTGCACGGATGGACGCGTCGAAGTCGATGCAAGTGCCACCTTGTGTCAGGTCATAGCGCCACCTATGGCGAGGGCAGACCAAGTAACGTTCTTGTTCCACCCAGCCATGGGACAAGTCTGCGTGTTGGTGCGGGCAGTATCGCAACGTGCTGTACGTCCGTTCACCCGCCTCAACAACCATCCGTTCGGCGTGTGATTCGGCGTCGAGCACTTTGGCACAGAACCAATTCATATCAGCGACGTCAAGGGTCAAGAAGCCATGAATCAACGTGTGGTAGATGTCGGGATTACGGTGCAGACGAATCCGGAGAGACAGCATTAGGTCTTCCCACGACGTCTGTCCGGATAATACAGCAGCTACGTCCCGTGTCCTCGCTTCCAGAGAGTAGTAGTTTTCCTCTGTGATCTCTGCTGTCTCTGTCACGACTTGCTTGGGAAAGTCGACGCGAATGAGTCGATTTGGTGCCTCGGTCAACTGAAAGTAGAGTGGAATCGGAATGCGGTCCCGCAATGTCAGCATCCCTAGCTTGTCTCTTAGTGCCTGCGTCAACTGCTCTACCGTATGCGATACCGCCGTCGGATCTGTAGGCATTTGCCGTGCCTCAAATAGAGACTGCATGCGTAAGGCGTAGGCGCGCACATACGACTCAAACGTTTCATCGGACACCCGGTCGGGTGCGAGATAGAGAGCTTTGCCGGTAGCCGTGTCGAACCGATCGCCTGGCATCGGTTCCACCCAGCAAGGGAGTGTGTGTTTGAGCCGACGCGAAAGATAGGCGAACAGTTCTGACGCGCGAGGGAAGATATTAACCGGTTCGAAGTTGATGTCAATGAGGTCCGGGTCAAGAAAACAGGCGGGGCCGGCAGACGTGAGGTAGAGGCGCGGTTGTACAACTTGCAGCGCGCGCGCAATGGCCTCGAACTTACTGAACTTCTTTCTGCGAGAGATTCCCTGATACTGCTTTTGCGGGTAGTCATAACACACCGGGTGCCACACGGCGCCGGAGAACTGAGCGGTAAAGAGGTCGATCGTCGTATCTGCGATAATCGCCGGCAACCTGTCAAACACCTTGCAGTCGTTTAAATTAAGCATCGATTGCCCGTCGACTTGGAGCAAGATCGCGGAATCTCGGTCAAGCTCCGCGTCTTCCAGGAACAACGTGATGGTACCGCCAGGGATTTGCACCGGTTCCGCGTCGTTACACAGGATGACGGACTGGCACGGGATCCGCTGTAGTTGGTCATGCAGATATGTCCTGCGATAGCGCGGAATGACAAACGAAAAGTCGTCCGTCGTCAGGCTCGAGAGGAACCGCCAGTCAAAGTGGTCCTTATGCTCGTGACTGATATAAATGAACTTTGCTTTCTTCGTAAATCTCAACTTCGCATCTATAAACCCACTCAGGTGATGATTGGCGGGGAGCTGAAACCAAGCGGAATCGAAGGCGCCAGAGGGAGACACCCATGGATCCATGATGATGACGGCCTCATTTGTCTCTACGCAAAATCCCGCATGACCGAGATAGGTCACCTCCATGTGGACTCACCCCTTTGCTTTGATGTGAGCAGAGTACGTGCACACGACCAAGCCAGTAACGGACAACCGCCAACGTCCTGTCCGACATCGGGTCAACGCCGGGATCAACCCGTGGAAGTGAGCATAGTGTAGCGGGAGGTGGACAGGAGGGACACAAAGTGCGCATCTGGATGGGGGTTCAAAGGTTGTGGCGAGGAGGCGGAACGGAGACACACGTCATAACGTTGGCACAAGGTCTGCAACGGCAAGGGCATCAGGTCACGATCTGCACCTCTGGCGGCGCATGGGTCAACAAGGTTCGTCGCCTTGGCATTCCTGTCTACGTTGTGGCGATGAACCAGGGTAGCGGTGTGGCGCTGTTGCGCCAAAAGTTGCTCTTCGGTCAGGTCGATATTCTGCACGCGCACGACAGTACTAGTCTGCGGGCCTTCGCTGCAGCAGTGGGAGGCCGTCGAGGGAGTCCGAAACTCGTCTACACAGTCCACGGGACGTATGTTTCGAAACGAGCTTTGGCCCTTGCGCGCAAACGGGCCCATGAAGTCATTGTGGTGTCTGCAAAAGCGGCCAACCTAGCCGCGAGGTGGATCCCGGGAACGCATTTAACTGTAGTGCCTAACGGAGTAGACACAACCGTCTTTCGCCCAGCGCCGGACCGTGGGAAAAAATTTCGACAGGAGTACGGGATCCCGATAGACGCGCGCGTGATTGGTTACAGTGGTCGCTTCACTTTTGACAAGGTCAAACTGGGACGACGCACAGTGCGGGTACTAGCCAAGTACGCAGAGAAGAACCCGCGGGTTCACATTCTTGTGGCAGGGCGTGGGTCTCGGCGGCTTGGTATTCGCGTTCCGCGCGTTCATGTCGTAGGGCATATCGAATCGATGCAGAATTTCTTCAATGCCTGCGATGGGGTGATCGCGACAGGACGAACCGCTGTTGAGGCTGCACTCTGCGGAGCAAATGTGGTGGCGCTTGGCACGGCAGGGTTGCAAGGTCACATCACTCTTGCCAAGCTCTCACAACTCTCCCGGACTAACTTTGGCGATCACGGTCCCCACCGAGCGTGGCAGGACCAGCGCTTGCTGAAGGAATTGACTTCGTTGCGTCGGCGCAGGACGCAAACGTCAGAGTCGTCGCAGTTGCGACAGGTTCTTGCGCGCCGGTTGTCTGCTGCACAGATGGTGAAAAAGACCTTGGCGGTGTATCGCAAGGGATAGACAGGCGTGTGCGGCAGTGATTCGAGCGCGATTGGGCTATACTAAGAGGAAGTATCCTCCAGAAGGGGTGGACCATTCGTGCCGAATCACAGTTCAAACGCCAAGCCAAACCGCTTGATTGACGAGCAATCGCCGTACCTGCTGCAACACGCCTATAATCCTGTTCAGTGGTTTCCTTGGGGTCCTGAAGCGTTCCAGAAAGCAGGGCGGGAAGGCAAACCTGTGTTCTTGTCAATCGGCTATTCGTAGCCCTGCGGGGCTGCGAATCGTACGACAACATATAAGAGGTTTCTAGTCGACTTGTCATTGGTGTCATGTCATGGAGCGAGAATCGTTTGAGGATGAAGAGGTCGCCGCGGTACTGAACCAGCACTTTGTGGCGATCAAGGTGGACCGTGAGGAACGACCTGATATCGACCACATATACATGACCGTCTGTCAAGCACTGACGGGGGAAGGAGGCTGGCCGTTGACCATCCTGCTAACCCCCAATCAGGAGCCGTTCTTTGCAGGTACGTATTTTCCGAAGCATAGCCGCTACGGCCGCACTGGGCTGTTAGAGTTGTTGCAGAAGGTTGCGGGGCAGTGGGATGAGAAGCGCGATCAAGTTCTCGCTTCTGGCAGTCAGATTGCTGCTCAAATGAAGCCGTACCTGGAGCAGTCAACCAGGGGAGAGGTGAGCGAAGGGCTGGCGCACGATGCTGCCAACCGGTTGCTCGACACGTTTGACACAGAGTACGGCGGCTTCGGAAACGCCCCGAAGTTTCCCACTCCGCATGAACTGATGTTTTTGTTGCGCTATGCGACTCGCTTTCAGAGACCAGACCTGCGTGAAATCGTGGTACGCACCCTGTCAGGTATGATGCAAGGCGGCATTTATGACCATGTTGGATTTGGCTTTTCACGATACTCCACTGATCGGCAGTGGCTCGTCCCGCACTTTGAGAAGATGCTTTATGACAACGCGCTGTTGACGATCGCCCTTATCGAAGCGTATCAGGTAACTCATGACGACTTGTTTGCCGAGCGGGCGCGCGAAGTTTTGACGTACGTGCTGCGAGACATGACGTCAGACGACGGGGGTTTCTACTGTGCTGAGGATGCAGATTCCGAGGGGGCGGAAGGCAAGTTTTACGTCTGGACACCCACAGAAGTCAAGGACATCCTTGGTGACGTAACAGGTGAGCGGGTATGCAGATGGTTCGGGATCGATGAAAAGGGCAACTTTGATGGCCACAGCATCCCCAATACAATCGGCAGAAATCTGTTTGTGTTCGCTGCAGAGGAAGGGCTGAGTGAGGCCGAGTGGTGTGAAGAACTTGAGCGTTCGCGACAGAAACTGTTCGATGTGCGCGAGCAACGCGTTCACCCACACAAGGACGATAAGGTGTTGTGCGCGTGGAACGGACTGATGATAGCCGCCCTCAGCATCGCTGGCCGCGTGCTCGGCAACCGCGAGTACACAGACGCAGCGAGACGGGCAGTGTCGTTTATTCGCACGCATTTGGTCGATCAGGAAGGGCGTTTGCTGGCACGCGTCCGCAATGGTCATTCCTCTCATTCGGGCACGCTTGACGATTATGCCTTTCTCATTCTCGGGCTGACGGAGCTCTACGAGACGACGTTTGATCTCGACTATCTGCGCTTCGCGGTGCGTCTTCAATCTGATATGCGGCGACGGTTTTGGGATGAGGCAGCTGGGGGGTTCTACTTGGTTGCCAACGACGCAGAACAGTTGTTAGCCCGCCCGAAAGAAGTGTACGATGGGGCGCTGCCATCGGGAAACTCTGTCGCCGCTTACAATTTGATTCGACTCTCGCGACTGACGGGTGACATCACGTGGGCAGAGATGGCCGACCGACTGCTTTCTGCATTCGCCGGTGATGTGGCCCACTATCCAGCGGGGTACACGTTTTACCTCATGGCGCTCCTGTTGGCAACTGGTTCGGGACAGGAGTTGGTGCTCGCCGGATGGTCTGACGACGAAGCGACCAAACATGCTTTGGAAACTGTTTCTAAACGCTTTTTGCCGGAAGCTGTCGTTTTGTTTCACGATGAATTGATACCTAGTCGTGAATGGGAAGAAATTTCCCCGTTCAGCAAAGATCGGAA
>JAKAXI010000028.1 GCA_021816665.1 Bacillota bacterium
TCCGATCTGACCTTAATCGGGTCTGATAACTTCAGCCTGCCAGAGTCGATTGCCTCCATGATCAAGAGGAGTGTCATGACTTTTGTGATGCTCGCGGGAGGTAGTTCCTCGTCGGCATCTTTCTCGAACAGGACCTTACCAGTTGCTGCGTCCATAATGACAGCAGAGCGGGCGTTCTTCGCTAGACTGGCCTCACTCGTTTGATGTGCCTCTGAACTGGTTTGTAAAGTGTACCCAGGGTGAACCTGTACTTCTACTCCACCTGCCGTCGCGATTTGGCTCTGGCTTTGTATCTGTGCGGCGAACACCGGGGTCGTGCCAAGTAGAGAGGCTGCTATGCTGCTCGCAAGAAGGATACTTTTACGTCCGTGCCCCATCATCGATCTCTCCTCGTGCGTGCCCCGTGGTCTGCCGAGACGCAGAACGGGATGTCCGGTCTGGACATCCCGTTCTGGACGCCTGGCCAGGCACGTGATCTCTGGTTCACAGTTACTGTGGAGCGCTTTGTTGGTGACGAATGTGCCCGTCGTCGAAGTCACGGTACGAAAAAGTTGCACAGAGCGTACCCTTATCTGTGCCCACTATATCGTTGCCGTTTGAGCGCACTTCAATCGACTCTGCCACACAGGCTTCATGCGCGTAGTACACGCACTCTTCGACTAAACACTTGACGCCCTTTGGCATGGTTCATCCCTCCCAATTGTAGAGTGGGATGGGCAGGGGAAATTTATGCGGGGTTGGAACTTGGAGATTGAATGGCCGGCCAAAAACTGGTTCCCACCGGTGGAGGAGGCAGTTCAAACGCGTCAGCCAGTGTCGCGCCGAGGTCGGCGAAGGTGCGTCTGTCGCCTAGGTCCACGGCAGATGTCATGTTGGTCTGATACACCAAGAGCGGTACCCATTCGCGAGAGTGGTCCGTTCCGGGGGTTGTAGGATCACAACCGTGATCGGCGGTAATAAACAAGGTGTCCGTTGGCCTCAATTTTGCCAACACCTCTGGCAGCCTGCGGTCAAACGCCTCGATTGCACGCGCAAACCCCACAGCGTCGTTCCGGTGTCCATACTTCGCGTCGAAATCCACCAGATTGATGAAGACAAGTCCACGCTCCTGCTTGTCTAGTTGTTCAAGTAGTCGGTCGACGCCGTCCATATTGTCTTTCGTGTGAATTACTTCCGTGATGCCGGACTCCCCGTAGATGTCGCCAATCTTGCCGATCCCGGAGACCGGCCAACCTGCCCGCGACAGCGAGTTCAGGACGGTTTCTCCGAACGTGAGAGAGAAATCCTTGCGGTGATGTGTGCGTTGGTACGAACCTTTACAACCTATAAAGGGGCGTGCAATCACACGTCCGACGCCGTGCTTTCCGACGAGAAGGGTGCGAGCAAACAGACACCAGTCGTATAACTGTTCGACGGGGATGACATCTTCGTGGGCTGCCACCTGAAATACGCTGTCTGCAGACGTGTACACGATTGGCCGCCCTGTAGCCTGGTGCTCTTCTCCGTACTTCTCAATCACTTCTGTACCTGAAGCCGGCCGATTACACAGGACCTCCTGACCGATGTATTGTTCAAATGGACGGATCACGTCCTGTGGAAACCCGTTCGGGTACACTGGAAGTGGATCGCGCAACACGACGCCGACATACTCCCAGTGGCCGTTCGTCGTGTCCTTGCCAAAAGACTGTTCCTGCATCCGGCCGTACGCTCCAACGACACCGTCCTGTGGAAGCCCAGGGGCGTCGTCCACACGTCCGAGACCTAGTTTCGCGAGAAAGGGCGCATGTAAGCCGTCGACAGCCCTTGCGACGTGCCTGAGCGTATTGCTCTCTGTGTCGGAGGCACCGTACCGACCTGCGTCAGGTGCAGCCCCAATTCCTACGCTGTCCAGCACAACCCAAATAAATCTCCGCCGTGGGTCCAATCGCCCCACCCCCTTCCCGGTCACTATGCGCGCGGATGTGCAGCAGCATACATCTCGCGCAGACGCCCGTGGGTGACATGTGTGTAGATCTGCGTCGTTGAGATGTCGGCGTGTCCGAGCATCTCCTGTACGGACCGCAGGTCTGCCCCTCGCTCGAGTAGATGCGTTGCGAACGAGTGTCTGAGTGTGTGCGGGGTGATGTCTTTGACGATGTGTACAGTTTTTGCGTACCGCTTCAGGATCTTCCAAAAACCTTGTCTAGACATCGGTTGCCCAAGATGGTTCAAAAACAGAGCATCGCTCTGCTGATTGCGCTCAAGGCGAGCACGTGCACTTTCCAAGTACGCTAGGAGTGCAATTTTGGCAAACTCGCCGACAGGAATAATCCTCTCCTTTGAGCCTTTGCCTACACACTTCAGGAACCCTGCGTTCAGGTTGACATCAGCCAGTCGAATCGA
This sequence comes from Bacillota bacterium, assembly GCA_021816665.1. Lineage (GTDB taxonomy): Bacteria > Bacillota > Bacilli > Alicyclobacillales > Alicyclobacillaceae > Alicyclobacillus_L. The sequence goes on from JAKAXI010000028.1 coordinate 2,383, forward strand.
GACCAATTCGCTGACGCGAAGTCCAGTTGCATAGAGCAGTTCGAGCATCGCCCGATCGCGCAGCCCGACAGCTGTCGTGAGGTCAGGTGCCTGAAGCAGATCTTTTACCTCGTCTACCGACAGCACCTTTGGCAGCCGCTTTTCAATTTTCGGTCCTTCTACATTCAGAGTCGGGTCTGCTGCAATGGCGTCCTCTTTAAACAAAAATTGGTATAGAGAACGCAGACTCGCCAAGTTTCGAGAGATGGTGGAACTCGCTCTTCCTGCTTCGCGAAGGGCCAGCAGGTACGCTGTGATGTCTTTGCGACTCGCATGCTCCATCAGAAAGGCTGGATTCCTTTTTTTCATCCATTCCCGAAACGTCTCCAGGTCACGCTGGTAGGATTCCCGGGTGTTCGGTGACAGGCCTCGCTCCACGCTCAGGTACTCCATAAACCGGGTCAACCAGTCGGTCATGTGCACGGCTCCTTCGACCTACAAGTGCTGAAGTCTTCTCGCAAAGAATATTCCACGGAAGTTCCTGAAGTCCTTCCGAGTAACACACGGTGTCAACCGCCAATTCGAATATCAAGCGCCAACTGGCGCGCCGCAGAGAGAAGTGCAGTCCTGACGCTGCTTGCTCGGCCAGTCGTTGCAGCAGCGACATACGAGCCCGATGGCAAGTCAGACCCGCCGATCGGCCAGTGCCGACGTACGATTCCGCCTGCAACCGCGAGAGCCCACGTCAACAGGACAGCAAGCGCAACCAACTGTACCGCTTGGACAGCCCGTACACTGTTTCTCGACACTTCCTTCACCTCCCGGTTCGAGCCATGATCGACAGCAAAGCCTCGAGTGAATCTGGCGCTGTCCGGTCCTCGAGTGCGGCCACATTTCTGCGCTCAGCTCCGCAGACCAGGCAGCGGTGAACAATCTGATAGCCTTTTTTTGAGTGATAGTCAACAGCAACCGGAGCCATTAATCCGCCGCAGCTCGCCTGTCTGTCGCCTGGGTTCACATCGAGGTGCACAGAGTACAGACAGTGCGGGCAATGATTGCGGCACGACGTGGCAGACGGCGGCACCTCAGCCCCACAGTTTCTGCACGTGAACTGTTCATTACGGTCCGTAAATTTGCGTCCTTCCCCCAACAAAACTGCCTCCTTACATGCCGCGCTCGTGTTCGATTTACAACAGCAATGCCGACAACAGGTGTGGAGCGATCGAAGCTTGCACGATGGCACCTAGCATCAGCAGAACAGCACTCACGCCAAACCACCCTGTATACTTCGCCAGTGCAACGGCGAGGCGGTCCGCGGCGTGTCCTCGCCCTTGCACGCGAGCCGAAAACCGAACGGCGATCGAAGCCGCGAACAAAACGGCAACCATCGAGATCAACTGGTGCATAAAAACGCCGATCGAAGCAAGTAAAAACCCGCGCCACCCAAACTGAATGACGGTGAAGCCAACAGCAAAGCCGATGCTAAACCCACGCAAAAATACAGCGATGACGATAAACGGCAAGCCGATCACTGACACACCGAACAGCCACAACAGCGCGAGTAACTGGCCGTCGGCAATCATCCGTTGCCACCAGAGAACGGAAGTCGAGGCAAGTTGATGGTTTGAAATTGACTGCAACAGTTGTAGCACGGCATTGCCAAGCGCCAAGGTGTCACTGCTGTTTAACTGCCCTGCTGCGACGCCGCCAAAGACGAGGCCGCAGAGAACGACAGCGATGAGAAAACTCCAAATGTGCTTGTGGTTCTCGAAGCCTGTACGCGCTTCTGCTGTCAATCGAGCGTAAAGGGAGGGCCTGCGGGCGCCCATTGCCACAGTCAAAGCGAATCGCCTCCGTAAGCCAAGTCGGTGGGTTTTTGGATCTGCCTCTGGATTGAGGCGACTGGCTGTCCACACGACAAGTCTATGAGAGGCGAACGGGGATTAGACGCGCAGCAACGCAATTCTAGTTCAAATCTATGACTGCAGTCGGACGGAGCCGTAGACCCCGCCGCCGCCGGTGACGATGCTCATCTGGCCTGTTCGGGCGGCGTCAATTGCACTCGCGAGGCGCGGCCCGACGACAGCAGCGATGTCTTCGACACTCGTGCGGTGTAGCACATTCATCTCTGTGCCAAACGCTGCTAACAGGTGTTTGATGGCCGAGGGACCGACCCCAGGCACGAACTCCAACGGTACCTGCGCAACGTAGGGTGGGCGATGCGCGGGGTGCACGGGTGTATCTCGGTCCTGTACCTCCCGTAATCGGTCAAAGACACCGACGATGCGGCGACGTGAACCACAAACACACACCTCTGCCTGTTCGGGCCAGGGTGCTCCACAATCTCTACAGCGCGTTCTGTGGTACTTGCCAAGGGCAGGCATCAACCCGTAATTGGTCGACACCGACCGCCCACCTTGTCTTGAGAAGGCTAAGGTTACGTCTTGAAAAGACGCCTTTTGCAGTCTCAACGCGTTGTACTCTCGTGCGATTTTTGGCAGTGAGTGAGCGTCCGAATTCGTAATAAACGTGACTTCCGCGAGTTCTGACACACAGTCCGCCATATTCGTATCGGCGGACAGGCCAAGTTCGAGGGCGTCGACTTGAGCAGGATCCACCATGTCGGACATATGGGTCACACAGCTTCCGTACAGGCCCTTGTGGGGCGTAAACGCGTGATGAACAATAAACAGACCTGCGTTCTGTTTCACGGCATGTTGAAGGTCCTGAGCCGCGACACGCGCGCGCTGGGACGACAATGCAGGGTTCTTCTGCACCGTCGCGAGCCAGTCTGCAAACTCCGCGGCAGCAAGCACGTCGCCGAACCAAGCTCCGAAGTGTGCGGCTCCATGTACTGGCCCTGCGACCTCGATCTCGACACCAAGCAGGACGGTGAGCCCATTTTCGTGTCGCAGCCCCCCGTCGCTAAGCTGTGAGAGCAGGCCCCGCTCGATCAACTGCCGTACTTCTGTGAGGACATTTGTACAGACACCGTCAATCACGGTGATGATGTCGAGGCCTTTTTCGTTGCGGGCGTGCTGCAGCACTGCGTCAAGCGTGAGCGACGGGGCCGCTGCCATCTTTACCGGTTTCCCCAGCGACCGTCCGATATGGATGTGAAAATCAGCGTAAAGCGGATCACCTTTGAAATTCTCCACTGCGACCGGTGTACTCACAGGACCGATTCGACATTCTCGGCTCGCTCTGCCGCGGGCTTTGATAACCACCACAAAACACCGATCAGCGTCTTCGCATCCTCGAAGGCGCCTTCGTCCAAGGCAGTTTGCACATCTGCTCTGCTGAACAGGTGAATGTCAACAAATTCGTCTTCGTCAGGCTGGGTGACGCCTTCCCTCAACTCAGTTGCGTAGAAGAGCGAAATCACCTCATCGGCAAACCCCGGACTTGTGTAAAACGAATACAGTCGTCTCACTCGGTCCGTCACATAGCCTGTTTCCTCCCGTAGTTCGCGGAGTGCACAAGCATGCAAAGATTCACCCGGCTCCAGTTTTCCGGCTGGCAACTCGAGCAATCGCTTGCCGGGAGCCTTGCGAAACTGTTCTACAAGGACCAGGCGTTCATCAGCCAACTCTGCGACGACCGCGACGGCGCCGTTGTGACGCACGACTTCTCGCGTGGCGGTGTGACCGTTCGGGAGCGCTACCGTGTGCTCTTCAAGCCGGACCACATGGCCTTCGTAGACCAATTTGGTTGTCAGAGTCGGCTCATCGTGTCTGGCCTCTTTGTCATTGGCCATTACCTGGCTCCCTCCAACGTGCAAAACGCAACCGCGACTTTTGCTGCGGCCTCAATGTCAGCGATGCGGATGTGTTCCGACACGGAATGGATGTCCTCGTAACCCACGCCGATGTTGATGGTCGGCACACCGTAACTGGTGTACATGTTTGCGTCGCTCCCACCTCCGCCTTCCGTCGGGTGAACGGTAAATCCGGCCTGTGCGAGCGCCTGCTCAGCTCTGGCTCGAACGGGATCTGCAGCGGAAAAGCGAAACCCGTCGTACATCTTCGTAGACGTAAACTGAGCCTGGCCTCCGGCTGCAGTTGCGGCGGCAGTGAACGCTTGTTCGATCTGAGCCAGGGTCCGCTCAAGTTTCTCAGCGTTGCGACTGCGTGCCTCGCCAAGCAAGCGGACTCGGTCTGTGACAATATTGGTCGGACCGTCGGCTAAAAACGTGCTGACGTTGACTGTTGTCTCTGCATCGATTCGCCCATGCGGCATTTGCGACACTCCCGCAGCAGCCATCTTGACCGCACTGACGCCGCGTTCAGGCGCCACACCTGCGTGCGCAGACTTCCCAGTAAATTCAGCCTCCCAGCGCACTTGAGCAGGTCCTGCAACGACAAGGGTCCCAAGCGCTCCACCGGAATCAAGTGACAGTCCGTACTTTGCGTGAAGGCGACTACGGTCTAGATGCTTTGCTCCTTGCAGTCCGATCTCTTCACCGATTGTCAATACGACCTGTAGCGGACCGTGCGGCAACTGCTGTTCGACGATGTCTTTTACCGCTGTCAAAATTGCGGTGACGCCAGCTTTGTCGTCAGCGCCCAGCACTGTCGTACCGTCGCTCCAGACAACTCCATCAGCGTCCACACGTGGGTTCACTCCTTCGCCCGGGATCACGGTGTCCATGTGCGCCGCGAGCATCACAGGCGGTAACGTATTGTCGCCGGGCAGCGTCGCAATGAGATTCCCCGTGGTGCCGCCCAGTTTCGTGCCAGCGTCGTCCTCCTCGACAACAAAACCGAGTGCTTCCAAACGCGCTCGGCAATAGGCAGCTACATCGTGCTCCTTCAGCGAATGACTCGAGGTCTTAACAAGGTCAAGAAATGTCGACAGCACATAAGATTGGTCCATTTTCGGTATCGCTCCTCGCAGGATTACAGTGGTATGTTGCCGTGTTTCTTCGCAGGCCGTGACTCCACTTTGCCCTGCAATAACTCCAGTGCTTCAAACAGTTTTCGACGCGTGTCGCGGGGGTCAATGACATCATCGACCATTCCGGCACCCGCCGCAACGTAGGGGTTTGCGAACTGTTCGCGGTACTCTGTAATTCGCTGGCTGCGCGCCGCAGCCGGGTCTGCGTGGTTCGCAATCTCCTTCGCGTAGATGATGTTGGCTGCCCCTTCGGGTCCCATCACCGCGATCTCGGAAGCAGGCCAGGCGTAGACCAAGTCAGCTCCGATCGCCTTGCTGTTGAGCGCCACATAGGCGCCGCCGTAGGCCTTTCGCAAGATCACCGTGATTTTTGGCACGGTGGCTTCGGAATATGCGTAGAGGATTTTTGCTCCGTGGCGGATGATTCCCCCGTGTTCCTGTTTGATACCAGGGATAAAACCAGTTACGTCTTCAAGGGTAACGAGCGGAATATTGAAGGAGTCGCAGAAACGAATAAAGCGCGCAATTTTGTCAGACGAGTCGATGTCGAGACCACCCGCCATGAATTTCGGCTGGTTTGCAACAATGCCTGTCACGTAGCCGCCAATGCGGCCAAACCCAACGACCGCGTTGCGCGCAAAGATCGGTTGAACTTCAAGAAAGTCAGAGTTGTCGACGAGGCGCGCGATGACATCCTTCACGTCATACACTTTCGTTCCATCGACAGGAACGATGTCTAACAGTGCCTCATCGGGCTCGATCGAAACGGGCGAAGCCGCATAGGGAGGCTTCTCGCGTTGCGACGATGGAAGGAACGACAAGAGGCGTCGGACGCCTGCAAGGGCCTCTTCTTCCGTGTCTGTGGCAAAATGCGCAACACCGCTCACGCGCTCCTGGACGCGCGCGCCGCCGAGGTCGTCACTCGAAATTTGCTCACCTGTCACTGTTTCAATCACTTTTGGCCCGGTGATAAACATCTGGCTTGTCCCTTGGACCATAAAAATGAAATCTGTAATAGCGGGGGAATAGACTGCGCCACCCGCACAGGGACCGAGAATGACGGAAATTTGCGGAATCACGCCAGAGTAAATGGAATTGCGGTAAAAGACGTGGCCGTAGCCGTCAAGTGACACTACGCCTTCCTGAATGCGCGCGCCACCCGAGTCGTTCAGTCCGATGATCGGCGCGCCGTTTTTTGCCGCTAAATCCATGACGTTGGCGATCTTTTGCGCATGTACTTCGCCAAGTGCGCCGCCAAACACGGTAAAGTCCTGCGCAAACACATAGACCGTCCGCCCATCGACTTTGCCGTATCCTGTGACGACGCCTTCACCTGGCGCATCGACCGTGTCCATCCCGGGGTACTTGGCGCGCGTTGCGGAGAACGGGTTCAACTCGCGGAAAGTGCCTTCGTCGAGGAGTTCTTCGATCCGTTCGCGCGCAGTCAATTTTCCCTTTTCGTGCTGGTGCAACACCCGCAGATCTCCACCGCCGAGTTCAACTCTGCGGCGTCGGTCTTGAAGCTCGTACAATTTATCTTCCATTAGATTCGCCCCCTTCCACATCAGTGGCTGTATCCGTCCTCTGGCAAAACTCAGTCAACGCGCCATATGTAGACTTTGGGTGTACGAAGCCGATCAGCTTGCCTTGTCCGCCTGGACGAGGTTTTTCGTCGATTAACCGACAACCCGCAGCTGCAGCGGCCTTCAGGGCCGCCGCTACATCGTCGACGGCGTACGCAATGTGGTGAACGCCAGGCCCGTGCGTGTCAATGAACTTCGCAATTGGACTGTCGGCACGAGTAGGTTCAAGGAGTTCAATGTCCACGTCGCCGACCGGAACAAACACTGCCCGGACGCCTTGATCCGGAATTTCCTCCTCGTGGATAGCGCGTAGACCAAGGACCCCAGTGTAGAACGGCAGAGCCTGTGCAATCGACTTCACAGCCACCCCGATGTGGTCGACGCGTTGTGTTGCCGTAGCGACAATGGGCCAATCGTTCACTCCCGTCAACCGGATGTGTGTGCGGATGTACTCGGCCATCCGTTGAATCGTCGATCCGGGTGTGAATACCTCCGCCACACCTGCCTCTTTGAGTAGCGCAATGTCTTCCTGCGGAACAACGCCGCCACCGATCACCAGAATGTCGTCTGCATGCTGCTCACGCAGCAATCGCACCACTTCCGGGAACAACGCTAAGTGTGCTCCGGACAGACTCGAGAGGCCGATGCATGCGACATCCTCCTGGATAGCCGTCGCCACAATTTGTTCCGGTGTTTGCCGCAGTCCTGTGTAGATGACCTCCATGCCTTCATCCCGCAGGCCCTGCGCGACCACGAGTGCCCCTCGGTCATGGCCGTCTAACCCCGGTTTTGCGATGAGAACTCGAATCGGCTGTGGCACTTTGTCACCTTCCCTCATTAAAAGATCGGCGGCTGGTATTCGCCAAAGACAGAACGCAGTACATTGCAGATCTCGCCAATCGTCGCGTACTTGCGGACTGCGTCAACGATATACGGCATCAGGTTGGCCGACTCGCCTGCAGCTGACCGCAATTTCTCGAGTGCGTCAGTATATTCGGCAGCAGAGCGATCTTCACGCAGCTTTGCCAGCCGTCGTGCTTGTTCCTCTCCGAGCCGTGGATTGACACGCAGAAGGTCCGGCTCAACTTCGTGATCAACCTTGAACTTGTTGACGCCCACGACGACCTCGTCACCGCGCTCAATTGCGCGTTGCATGTCATAGGCAGCCTTGTGGATCTCCTGCTGCATATATCCTTGTTCAATGGCAGCTACCGCGCCGCCAAGTTGGTCGATGTAGTCGATGTACTGCCAAGCGCGTTCTTCTACGGAATTTGTCAGAGACTCCACGTAGTAACTGCCACCAAGCGGATCGACGGTGTCAGCAACACCGCTCTCGTAGGCGATAATCTGCTGTGTGCGCAGAGCAATGCGAGCCGAATCCTCCGTTGGCAACGCGAGGGCTTCGTCACGCGAGTTGGTGTGCAAACTCTGCGTGCCGCCGAGCACAGCGGCCAACGCCTGCAAGGTCACTCGCACAATGTTGTTGTCCGGTTGTTGCGCTGTCAGCGTGCTCCCGCCGGTCTGGGTGTGAAACCGCAGTTGCATCGACCGCGGGTTTTTGGCGCCAAAGCGCTCTTTCATGATGTGTGCCCACATCCGTCTAGCTGCGCGAAACTTGGCAATCTCCTCGAAAAAGTCGTTGTGCGCATTAAAGAAAAATGACAGTCTGGGTGCAAAGTCGTCAACGGCAAGACCTGCGTCAACTGCACTCTGCACATACGCAATCGCGTTCGACAGTGTAAAGGCGACCTCTTGAACCGCAGTCGAACCTGCTTCACGGATATGGTAACCACTAATGGAGATGGTGTTCCAGTTGGGGACGTCGCGCGCGCAGAAGTCAAAGATGTCCGTGATCAATCGCATCGATGGTTTCGGCGGGAAAATGTACGTCCCGCGGGCGACATACTCCTTGAGAATGTCGTTCTGCACCGTGCCTGACACACGAGTCCATGGAACCCCCTGGCTTTCAGCGACCACCAAGTACATGGCAAGCAACACCGATGCCGGGGCGTTAATCGTCATCGACGTGCTGACTTGATCAAGTGGGATTTTGTGAAACAGCGTTTCCATGTCCAAACGTGACGAAATCGACACGCCCACTTTCCCTACTTCCCCGCGCGCAAACGGGTCATCGGCGTCATAGCCGATCTGTGTCGGCAAGTCAAAAGCTGTGCTTAGGCCGGTCTGACCCTGAGAGAGGAGGTAGCGAAAACGCGTATTTGTCTCCTCCGCAGAGCCGAACCCAGCATATTGGCGCATCGTCCAGTAACGACCTCGGTACATCGTCGGCTGAATCCCTCGCGTGTATGGGAATTCGCCGGGAAAACCCAGTTGTTTTATGTATGAATCTTCATCCACCATGGCAGCAGTAGGGACGTACAGGCGCTCAACGGGCACGTCGGAGTGGTTGACAAACTCTGATTTACGTTCTGCCCGCTTGGCGACGGCGTTCTCCACATTCGCTTGCCATGCCTGATACCTGTCGTGGAGTGTCACACAGTACCCTCCTCTGGTGGAGACCCTGTTAGATGAAATCAACCTCAAACACGCGCCCAAACGCAGCAAAAAGGCGCTGCTCCCAGTCTGCAAAGGACGGCGCCGCATCGGGGCCTAGTTCCTGTGCGACGGATGTCACGCCTTTATCGTGTAATCCACACGGTACAATCGTAGCAAAGTGGGCCAAATTTGTTGTGACGTTGAACGCGATCCCGTGTGTCGTCACAAATTCCCCAGTCGCTCGGCGTCTCGCGCGCACACCAATCGCGCAGATTTTGGCGTTTTTGACCCACACGCCCGGATAGCCGTCGGCGCGGTGCGCCTCTATCCCTGCCGTGGCAGCAGCCTCAATTGCTGTCTCTTCGAGCATCTCCACGTATCGCCGAATTCCATTGCCCCACGGCTCAAGGTGCAGCACCGGATACATGACGACTTGGCCGGGCCCATGGTAGGTGACGTCTCCACCGCGATCAATATGCCGTACGACCATCCCCAGTTCTGCCAACTCTTCAGGCGAAGCGAGAATGTTTGCTTCCGAGCCGCTCTTTCCGATGGTCAGCGTAGGTGGATGCTCCACCGCGTACACTGTCTGCTGTTCGTCCTGCATGTTGAGGAGAGCGCTTGCGCGCCCTTGCTGGATCGAGAGCGCGTCGTCGTACGCCGTGCGTCCCAGGGAGACGGCACGCACCTGTGTGAGTGTCGGACGATGTTGAGGCGACGTCATTTCTGCGTCGCCTCAATACCCGCCTGCCGAGTAGACTGAAGTGGGAGGCCATTCGCTCGCCC
>JAKAXI010000318.1 GCA_021816665.1 Bacillota bacterium
GCATACGTGTAGCGGTGCAGAGACCGATCCGGCAGCCGCGACACAATCTCCATCTTTTTGAAGTACGTTCCGGCACGGTCCAGCAGGTGCGTCAGCGTCAGCGGGTACTCCATCATCGTCGACTGAATCATGAAACGTCGCCCCCTACAATTTAAGTGACTTTTCTGATTGATAACTACCATTAGGATACACTCGCATTTGACACTTGTGTACTCTCCATGGCAAGCCGTCTGGATGTTATATTCGGCACAATCGATTGATAGAGTACAATCCCGCCCGTACCGAGGACCAGGCAGATGACTGCCATCCCCCACGACGGCACTACCGCCCCTAGCGCCACGCCGAGGGAGGTCAGAAGCTGGGTACCTTGAAACGTCATTCCGTTCACGGCTACGTAGGCACTGCGCGCGTGTTCCGGTGCCAAGTCGCCGAGATACGACTGGCGAATCGGTGCATTCGTCACTTCGCCAATGGTCGCAAACGCCATCGCGACAAGTGCGACGAAGGGTGTAGAGGTATACGTGATCACGGTATATCCCGCAGTTTGTAATCCGAGCCCAAGCCACAGCGCCCAGCGTTCAGACCGTCCACGCGTGAAACGGACAGCCGCCGTTGCGAGCAGCACCACAAGAATGGTGTTTTCCGTCCGCACCCAGCCAAGCAGTTTGACACCGTCCACTCGCAAGACAAAGTTGTGCCACGCGACAAGGGGTTGACTGACGACCGATTGCGCGAAGTGCACCCCGATGTAACCCTGCATTTGAAACTCGCCGTACATCGTCAACAGCCCAGCCACGACGTACCGGAAGAACACAGGATCAGACAGGACGCCACGGTAGCTGCGCAGCATCCCTAGTATCGGATGCACCGACTCCGGCTGCGTGGTTGGACGATGCGTCTCTTCGATCAAGAGCAGAGTCGATAACCAGGTGCCGAGCACCACGACTGACATCGCAGCGAACAGGGCAAAGCGATGTGTTTCAAACAACAGTGCCCCTACGCTTGTGCCAACGGCCATCGTGAAGTTCACCATCCAGTAGAAGATGCTGTACATCAACGTTCTGTCTTCTGGACGCGTGACGTCAAGCAACATGGCCTCTTCTGCAGGCCCGTAAATACCCCAGCAGACATTGGTCGTAAAGAATCCCGCCAAAGTCAGCAGCGGTGAATTGACCTGTGGCAGGTTCGCTACTGCCATAGCGACATAGGCGACGAGAAACGCCATTTCAGCCACGAGCATGACTTTACGCCGTCCAACGCGATCCGCGTAATATCCGCCGATAGCGCCACTAAACAGACTGGCCACGATGGCGAGGGCCAGGACAATCCCTGCTGTGGTCTGACCAAAGTTGTGCGCGAAGTAAATTGCCATAAATGGGAACGTCGTCGCCTGCGCGGTGCTGAAGGCAAAACCGACGATGATTCGAATCTTTACATTGCGGTGGAAATCGCGAAACCTCAATTTTTTCACTCCTTGGTTTGTTGCCACAGTGCGCCTTGTAGCTTCAAGAGACGCAAAAAGGCCACGGGCTCGGTGATTCCCGTGGCAAACACAAAACGCCACAGGTCTATGCCCGTGGCGTCAACGAACTACAGCACTGATTCCGGCATGAAACTCAGTGCAAGTGACGCGAGGGCACGCAGTGATAGGTGTAAGTCCGCCCATTGCGCAGTTGACGCATCGTGCCCTCGCTCCCTTCTCCGCTCAAATCTTTCCGCGCTAGCGTATCACAGGTTCATTGCTGCCGGCAACCCCAAGCGAGTGCATTTGAAAAAAAGAAATTCCGGATGACCGCCTACGTCCCTGTGTAGCCCAAAACTGGAATTCCTGTCTAGAGCGGGTATGAGAACGTCTTGTTTTCCCCAGGATGATGATGATTAATCAACGAAGAAAATACTTTTTCGATCCGGTTTCCCTGTCCCTGTACCATCTTTTCTATTCAGGTTTACCTGCTATTCTGATAGCAAGAGTTCTTCTGCAAGATTTTAATTAGGAGGAGTCAAGCGATGTGGAAGGAGTTTCGAACGTTCTTAATGCGAGGTAATGTCGTTGACCTCGCGATCGGCATCATTATCGGCGGTGCCTTCGGCAAGATTGTGACCTCTCTGGTCAACGACATCATCATGCCGCCCATTGGCCTGTTGCTCGGACGAGTAAACTTCACTGACCTGTTTATCAACCTGAGCTCAAAGCACTATGCATCTCTTGCACAGGCGCAAGCGGCTGGAGCACCGACCATCAACTACGGAGTGTTCATAAATACCGTGCTCAACTTTCTGATCGTATCGCTCGTCGTCTTTTTGACTATCGTGAAAACCAACCAATGGTTCGAGAGCCGCAGAAAAAAATCACAACCTGCTGGCCCCACAACGAAACCTTGCCCATACTGTTGCTCAGACATTCCACTTGCGGCCACACGCTGTCCGCAGTGTACGTCTGTGCTGGATGCTTCCTAAACACTGCCTTCATATGGATGATTGAGGAACGTGTATGCAAGCGCGAAGGAGTGTCTCCACGTGAACGACTGGTTGCAGGCACTGCACCACTTTCAAGCTCTGACTGGGCTAACTCCGAAACTGTATAAGCGC
>JAKAXI010000029.1 GCA_021816665.1 Bacillota bacterium
GATCTGACAGAGGCCGGTCAACCGCGCGCTCTGTCAGGTCAGCACCACCATGGCGTACGCAACTGGGGCTGGGGCATCACCATGGCGCACCCACACTCGGGGCGGGGGCATCACTATGGAGTACCCACACTCGGCCGGGGGCATTACCATCGCGTACCCGCATTTGGGCCAGGGGCCTCAACTGAACTCAGCGCAGTGCGCGATGTCACGCGACGATTGACTTCCTGCAATCATGGCGCCGAATCAACTCAGGCCGTGTGGTAGAATCAGGACATGATCGGTTGACTGTGATAAGCGACTCGCAGGAAGGCAGGTGATGCCTGTGAACGCCGCACCATCCCTCGGCAAACGCGTTCGGCATTTGCAACGGTACAGACAAATCGCACAAATCCTCATCCGCAACGGCTTTGGCTGGTTCATCGACGGAGTCGGACTCGCCGACTTGCTCACCCTACCCAAGCGCATGTTTTCTGACGTGCAAAAGCGTGACACCCTGACGACCGTCGAGCGGATTCGAACTGTGGTCGAGCGACTCGGGCCAACGTTTGTCAAACTCGGACAGGTGGCAAGTCTGCGTAGAGACATCTTTCCGCCGGAACTCATCACGGAGCTCTCCAAACTCCAGGACGAAGTTCCGCCGGTGTCGTTTGAACAAGTCAAAGGCGTGGTCGGCGAAGAACTCGGGCATCCGCTTGAAGATGTCTTCGAGTCGTTTGACCCCGTTCCAATCGGTTCCGCGTCGATTGGTCAAGTGCACCGCGCTGTGCTCAAAGGGGGCGACGTTGTCGCAGTGAAAGTCCAGCGGCCGGATATCCGCGGACAGATTCGCGTCGACCTCGAAGTCCTCGCGGACCTTGCCCAGATGGCAGAACGCCGGTTTGACTGGGCAAGGCATTACCAGATTGGCGATGTTGTCGCAGAATTTACGCGGTCGCTCCACGATGAACTGGACTACACGCAAGAAGGACGCAACGCTGACCGCATTCGAAAAATCTTTACGGATGATGAACTCGTGAAGATCCCGGAGATTTACTGGGACCTGACCACTTCGAAAGTACTGGTCATGGAATTCGTCGAAGGCGTCAAGCTGACTGACCAAGTCACCTTAATCGCCCGAGGTTACGACCCGAAACAGCTTGCAGAGAACGCGGCGCGCGCTGTGTTCACGCAACTCTTGCTGTACGGCGTGTTTCACGCAGACCCGCACCCTGGGAACCTGGCAGCGCTCCCCAACCACGCTATCCTGTTTATGGACTTCGGCATGGTTGGACGCCTCACCCAAGACATGAAAGACCGCCTGGCGACACTTGTCGTCGGGCTCATGCGCAGAAACACGGACATGATCCTGCGCGCGCTGCGACACATGGGCGTGGTTCCTGTGGACGTCAACGAAGACTTGCTGCGCCGGGATGTAGACGCTCTGCGGGAAAAGTACTACGACATACCGCTCAGCCAAGTCAGTCTGGCGGAATCCGTCGCGGACATTTTTCAGGTTGCGTATCGGCACCGGATCAAGATCCCGGCCGACCTTGCGCTGGTGGGGAAGACGCTGCTGACCATTGAAGGGGTTGTCGAGGAGCTGGATCCAGGCTTTCGGATCATGGACGTCGCCGAACCATTCGGGCGTCAGTTGCTGAAGGAGCAGCTTCACCCGAAGACGGTTGGGCGCCACTTGCTCGGCACCGCAATCGACGTGGGCGACTTCTTGATCGACTTTCCACGCCAGGTGCGACTGATGGTGCGTGAGATTGGGCATGGGCGAGTGAAGGTGCAGATGGAAGTCAGCGAAGTAAACAACATTATGGGCAAGCTCGACCGGATCAGCAACAGGCTGTCGTTTGCGGTCATGTTGCTTGCCCTCAGTATCTTTGTCGCGGGACTCTTGATTGCCTCGGCCCTCGCCAAGACCAGTAATCTCTTGTGGCGGTTCCCGATTACGCAAGTTGGTCTGATTATGGGCGGTCTGATGTTGCTCTTGCTCGTGTGGTCAATCATCCGTTCAGGCAGGATGTAGCTTGGCTTATCGTCGGCCGAGACTCGCACGGGGCAAAGCCGATTTCAAAGCGCGCTCCCTTACACGAGCGCGCGAACGACGTCCTCAAGCTTCATGCCGCGCGACGCCTTGACGAGAATGACGGCCGGTTCTGGAAGCAAGTCAGGGATGGCTTTCAGGGCGCTCTCTTTGTCTTCGAACCACTCTACCTGTGTGTGTCCAGCTTGGCGGGCCGCGTCCGCCGTCCACTTGCTGTATGGGCCAATCGCAATTAGGGAGTCGATCCCTAGTTTTGCCACGTAAGCGCCCACTTCCCGGTGGCCTGATTCTGTCGTGTCGCCAAGTTCGTACATGTCACCAAGGATCGCGACCGTCGGGCGTCCTTCTGCAAGGTCGCGGAGTGCTGACAGGCTTGCCTTGGTGGAAAGTGGGCTCGCATTGTACGTGTCGTCGATCACGCTTGTGCCGTGTCTGCCCTCTTGCAGTTGAAATCTGCCGTTGCTGATCCGTACGTTTGTCAGCGCGTCTGCCATGGCCTTGAGCGGGATCGCGTGAGCCGCCCCGAGCAACAGCGCACCCAAGGCATTCGCTACATTGTGGCGCCCGTGCGCTGGCAGTTCCACGTGAACGCTGTCGCCAAGCACGTGGGCTGTAAATGTGACACCGCTTTGTCCACTGACAAGGTCGCTCGCGTACGCGTCAACCTTTTCGCGAGGCACTGGGCGTGACTCTGCACTGATTCCCTCTTGACGCGCGTCAGCAGCAGTGGCTGACGCGGTTGAGGCAGTGGCAGTTGGTGGATCAACCTGGTACCAGAGAACCCGAGCACGGGTTTTCCCAGCGATCCGAACGAGCCACGGGTCATCTCGGTTGAGCACTGCAACCCCTGACTTCGGCAACGCCTCAAGTAGTTCCCCCTTGGCTTCCGCGATTGCCTGTTGACTCCCCAGAAGTTCAATGTGACTCTGGCCGATATTGGTGATAATCCCCGCGGTGGGTTGCGCGATCGACGCGAGTTTTGCGATCTGCCCGAGCCCGCGCATGCCCATTTCTAGCACGATCGACTGGTGTTCCTCTGTCCGCCCAAGAAGAGTGAGCGGCATTCCGAGTTCGTTGTTGTAGTTAGCTGTTGTCGCCAGACAGGGGCCCTTTGCACTAAACACAGCAGCCAGCATGTCTTTGGTTGTGGTCTTGCCGTTACTGCCCGTCACCCCAATCACGGGGCCGCCAAACCGAGTTCGCTCAAACACGGCCAACCGCTGAACGGCGACAAGGGGGTCTGCGACGCGAATGAGGTCGAAACACGGGTCCATCCCGTCGATGTGCTTTGTCACCAGCGCAGCCGCTGCACCTCGCTCAAAAGCAGTAGTCACAAAATCGTGGCCATCTGCCTCTGCTCCGACAAATGCAACAAATAAGTCGCCCGGCTGGATCGCCCGGCTGTCAATCGCGACTCCAGTCACGGTTCCTTTCAAGTGGCCTTGCAGTTGTGTGCCTTGCACTATGTCCGTCAACTGACGAACAGACAGCGGCAACATCCGTCAACACTCCCATCGGGTCAACCCACATCGAAAATTCTATACGTTACCATCTTACGCATTCGTAGGCGTTTGCGCACCTTACAGTGAGCGGTGGGTTCGTCACTGCCGCCCAGGGTCTGTGCATAGCATACTCTTGGCTGCATCTTGTCGGCAATCAGGTATACTCGACGTATGTATAAAGAAGGGTGTGGCAGGTTTGACACAACGTATCCGGGTCGGTGTCATTTTTGGCGGCAAGTCCGGTGAACATGAAGTTTCCATTCAATCCGGCCAGTCGGTTTTGAACGCGCTCGATCAGGAGTCCTACGAAGTAGTGCCAATTGGGATCACGCGCGCAGGGCAGTGGATTGTGGGACAGCAGGCGTTTTCCGCACTGAACCAGGCTGCCCAGATTGAGCTCGGCGGAGAGTCTCCGTACAGCCAACAACCAGAGCAAAACCAGGCAACCGCTTCAGCAACGGCGGTCGTGCCGATTGGCGAACTCGTTCCGCCTGACCTCGTCGGTGCCTTCGACGTGGTGATTCCCGTGCTGCATGGACCAAACGGGGAAGACGGCACGATCCAAGGCATGCTTGAACTGTTTGACATTCCGTACGTCGGCGCCGGCGTATTAGCCTCCGCTGTCGGTATGGACAAAGTATTTATGAAAAAGTTGTTCGCGGCGGCCGGTTTGCCGCAGGTCGCGTACACGTTCTGCACACGGAAAATGTGGGAAACGGAACCCGCTCGGGTGATGCAAGAGGTTGAAGAGAACATCGGTTACCCCTGCTTCGTTAAGCCGGCCAACATGGGGTCGAGCGTCGGGATCAGCAAGGTTAAGACAGCCAAAGAACTGCCAGTCGCAATCGACTTGGCTGCTCGCTACGACCGCAAAATCATCATCGAACAAGGGCTCGACGTCCGCGAAGTCGAAGTCGCCGTGCTTGGCAACGATGATCCGGAGGCATCTGTGCCGGGGGAAGTGATTCCCGACCGCGAGTTTTACGACTACGAGGCCAAGTACGTCACGGGTGAGTCACAGCTCATCATCCCGGCACCGCTTCCCGCGGAGGTCACAGAAGAGATTCGGCGCGTGGCGGTTGAGGCGTTCCGCGCGGTAGACGGCAGTGGCCTAGCGCGCATGGACTTCTTCGTGGAGCGGGGCACAAACCGGGTACTCGTCAACGAGATCAACACGATGCCTGGATTCACACGGTATAGCATGTACCCGAAGTTGTGGGAAGCGACCGGGTTGTCGTACACACAGTTGCTTGACCGCCTCATCGGCCTCGCCCTCGAGCGGAGCACGGAAAAACGGAGGTCGACGCAGAACCTGTCGTAAATTCGCGGCTTGCACGAATATGTTTGACGTAAGTGGGCCAGCAGGCGGAGGTTCCCGTCAGATTGGCCCACTTTCCTGCTTAGTGACGCTGCAAGTAAGCGGCGATGCGTTGTCCCGCCTCTGCGAGTAAACCTTCCGATTGGACGAGCGCGATCCGCACGTAGCCTTCTCCTTCTCGACCAAATGCATCGCCTGGGGTCACGACGACGCCTGAAGATTCGAGCAGGTCGAGCGAAAACGCTCGAGAGGACTCAAAGCCACTGGGAATCGGCGCCCAGATAAACATTGTGGCGTGAACGTTTGGCACCTGCTGCCAGTCAGCGTTTCGCAAACCCGTGACAAGCGTGTCGCGCCTGCGTTCGTAGATGCGCACTTGTTCGTCGAGGTGGACAGGGTCAGCCGTCAGCGCGGCGATCGCCGCCTCCTGAATTGGGCGAAACACGCCGTAGTCGATATGCGACTTCAACTGCTGCAGCAGACTGAGTGCCTGTCGGTTGCCAACTGCGTAGCCGATGCGGCAGCCAGCCATGTTGAACGTCTTCGAGAGCGAGTTGAACTCAATGGCCACATCTGCTGCGCCTGGATAGGCGAGGATGCTCGTCGCCCGCAAGCCGTCAAAGACGAGTTCTGAGTAGGCGAAGTCGTGGACAATCAGGATGTTGTGTCGCTTCGCAAACGCGATCGCCTGTTCAAAAAACGACGGTGGCGCAATTGTGGCGATTGGGTTGCCGGGGAAGTTGAGGACCATAAACTTGGCCCGCCTGGCCACGTCGACTGGAATGGCGTCGAACTGTGGCAGAAATCCGTGTTCCGAGCGCAGTGGCATGGGGACAAGCTGGCCACCCGCGATTTGCACGCTCGCGGCGTAAATGGGGTACCCTGGGTCAGGGACGAGCACAATGTCGCCTGGGTTGATGAGAGCGAGCGCCAAGTGCGCCAGACCATCCTGAGACCCCATGAGCTGCACAACTTCGCGGCTTGGGTCGATGGACACATCGTAGCGGCGCTGGTAGAAAGAAGCCACAGCCTCGGCAAAGCCGGGGATAGCTGACAAGGTGTACTCGTACTTCGCGCCATCTAGAACCGCTTCGGCCAGGACCTGGCGGATAAACGGAGCGGGAGGCAGGTCAGGGCTGCCGACACTCAGGTCAATCAGGGACAGTCCGCGCTCGGCCACCGCGCGCTTCTTAGCGGCGAGCTCGGCGAAGATCCCGGTAGGCAGACTCGCGATTCGATCGCTTGGCTCAAAGGACATCAGGCTTCTCCTCCGTGCTTCGGATAGGGCGGGATCATACCACTAGGCTAAAACCAGTGTACAATAGTATTGAACAGCATTCTGAAAGGAGCGGCAACTGCGTGCCTACCTACGATCTGGAATCTACGCTTGACCTGGCAAAGGCCAGGATCAGTGAACTGCAACTACAAATGACGACGGGTCAGTTGACTTCCGTCGAACTTGTCTCGGTCTATTTAGCGCGCATCGCAGCGCTCGATAAGACGGGGCCAGCTCTGAACGCGGTGCTTGAGGTCAATCCTGACGCGATGCAGACCGCGCAAGCTCTGGATGCCGAGCGCCGGCGCCAAGGACCGCGTGGACCGCTGCACGGCATTCCTGTGCTCATGAAAGGCAACATCGACACGGGGGACAAGATGCATACTACAGCCGGATCCCGGGCGCTCGCCAACTGGTACGCCCAGACCGACGCGTTTGTGGTGAAACGGCTGCGTGAGGCAGGTGCCGTCATCCTCGGGAAGACGAACCTGACTGAGTGGGCGAACTTCATGGCCGAGAACATGCCTAACGGCTACAGTTCGCTTGGTGGCCAGGTGCGCAACCCGTACGGCCCAGGGACGCACGACACTGGGGGCTCCAGCGCGGGAACAGGTGCGGCCATCGCGGCCAGTCTCGCGGCAGTTGGAGTGGGGACGGAGACATCGGGATCGATCCTCAGCCCGTCCAGTCAGAATTCACTGGTCGGGATCAAACCGACCGTTGGTCTGATCAGCCGCACGGGCATCATTCCGATCTCGTTTAGTCAAGACACCGCGGGGCCGATGGCGCGCACGGTGGAAGACGCGGCGATATTGCTTGGAGCCATGACAGGTGTCGATCCCGCTGACCCGGCGACTGGTTCGAGCCTTGGCGTTGCGCTGTCGGACTACACAGCGTTTTTGGATGCTACGGCGCTGAAGGGTGCGCGGATCGGGATCCCGCGCGACCCGTTCTACACGGAGTTGCCGGAAGCCAAACAAAAGATCATGGACAGCGTCATCGCACAGCTGACGGAGCTCGGCGCAACTGTCGTCGACGTTGACCTGCCGAAAGCCGCGCTCGGCGAGGACATCAACGTCCTCGTCTACGAGTTCAAGTCAGCCATCAACGCGTACCTCGGCAGCGTCGGCGCCAACGTCCCGGTACACACGCTGGCGGAGTTAATTGCCTATAACGAAGCACATTCCGCCGAAATGCTTCGCTACGGGCAAGCTGTGTTGCTAAAGTCCGAAGAGACCAGTGGCAGTTTGACAGAGTCGGCCTACATTGAAAGCCGCCTGCGTGACCTGCGGGCGACACGCGAAGAGGGAATCGACCGCTTGCTCACGTCGCACAAACTCAACGCGCTCTTGTTCCCGAACAACTGGGGGGCTGGGGTCGCAGCCAAAGCGGGCTACCCTTCGATCACGGTGCCGGCCGGGTATACGCCGGATGGAGAACCCGTCGGCATGACACTGACGGGCACTGCGTTCTCCGAACCGACATTGATTCGACTCGCGTACGCCTACGAGCAAGGGACACACCACCGGGTAGAGCCAAAGCTCTGAGGTGTTCGCCTGGGCGGCTCGTGTGTGCCGCAGTGCCTGGGGGCGGCGCAGTTCGGGTGAGCAGTCCGCTAGATCGACAGATAGACGAAGGATGTGAACTATGGGGGACTGGAAACTCATCGCACTTGACATGGATGGGACGCTGCTCTCGCCCGATGAGTCGATTTCACCCGAGAACCAGGCCGCGATTGAACAGGCGCGTGCGGCCGGGATTGAAGTGACAATCGCGACAGGCCGAGCTGTGGAAGGCGTCGTTTGGCAGCAGGCCAAGGCCCTCGGCCTGACGATGCCACTCGTCACAGTGAACGGCGGCGAGGTGTGGAGCATGGAGGGGGAGTTGCTGTATCGACGCCCGCTCGTAGCCTCCGATGTGCTCGAACTTCATCAACTTGCGCGATCGGTGCACGCGCACTTCTGGGGTCGGACAACGGAGCGGTTTGTGCGCAACGACACCATGCCGGAAGATGCAGCAACTGCCGAGTGGCTCAAATTTGGGTTTTACAGTGACGATCTTGACATCATGGACTCTCTGTGGGAGACCCTCGGCAACGACCCGAGGTTTGAACTCACAAATTCGGGTCGTCTCAACATCGAAGTGAACGCAGCCGGCGTGACCAAAGCGGCCGGGCTGCAACTCGTCTGCGACCGCACGGGCATCGACGCAAGCCAGGTGATCGCGATGGGCGACAGCCTCAACGACATCTCGATGCTGCGCTGGGCGGGCCTCGGGGTCGCGATGGGCAACGCTCAGGACGTCGTGAAAGAGGCTGCCGACACGATTACTGGCGACTGTCTAGAAAACGGCGTGGCGCAGGCGATTCGGCGCATTCTCAACGACTAGCGAGGGGGCTGTCTCGCAAGGCAATGTATGCCTGAGGGACAGCCCCGTCCCTGAGCGCGTTATCCGATCTCAATTCCGTACATCCACACCGATAACGTGGTGTCGGCTCCTTATCCCCTCGCGAAACAGCCGTCTCTGGCCCATTGTCGACGACAGGTTCATATGAGGCCGTGGTTTAACGCACACAAACCTCGCTAAAGTTTACAGAATTCGACGTGCGAACGCACAAAAAGTTCGCTGGTTCGGCCCAAACCCATGGTTTTCGTTACTTTTCCGATCCCGAATGCACTTTCTGGTCGCTATTTGCCGCGCATAAACGCGGTTAGCCTTCTTAGCGCTCTGATTGTTCGCTACGATCACGTCGATCTCGCAAGCTCTGATGTTGGGCATAGATTGCGCTGGCGTGCACAGTCTAGGGAGGAGACGATGGAACGACAGTCAGGGGGATGCAGGTGTGTCCACAACAACAATCAGGCGCTACGCCCTGCTGCTTGCGACAACTGTGTGTACGCTCGTGACGGTGAGTGCGTGTGGCCCGCTGAGCGGAGCAAACCAGACCCAAGCCGACGTTTCAAACGCGCTTGGCATGGCTGCGGGCAGTTCCAACACGGGCGCGACGAATCAGTGGATGGTCAGCCACGAAGCGAACCGCACCGTTGATGTGCGTGTCGTCAGCGGCGTGAACGGCGACGTGCAACTGAATGGATACCCGAACGGCGTGATGACCATTTCGATCCCACAGCACTGGCGTGTTCGACTGACGTTTCAAAACAACAACCGGGAGGCCATGTATCGGCCGCTGATTGTCCCGTACAGCGAGTGGCCAGCAAAGCAAGGCCAGCATGCCATCTACCCACCAAAGCCAGGCATGATGAAAGGCAGCTTGATTCCAGCCGGTCATTCGGACACAGAAACGTTCGCCGCCACGACCCTGGGACGCTATGTGCTTGTCACGTCGACCCGGAGCGGGCGGCGAAGTGTGTGGGCGAATTTTGTGATCTCGTCACATCAACCCACTCCGCGCATTTACACGCCGATTGAGCGCTGAGGCTGGCGAATAAATCCGCTACTCGACGTGCAGTTGGTCAAACAAAAAGGCGTAGATGTCAGCTTGCTCGTCGATCTGCTTGGCGACCGGCTTGCCGTGTCCGTGCCCTGCTGCCGTGTCGATACGCAACCACACCTTGTCCGCGGATGCAGCTCTTTCCTGCAGTGTCGCAGCGAGTTTGAACGGGTGGGCTGGCACGACGCGATCATCCGTATCACCTGTGTGGATGAGAATCGGCGGGTACTCTGCTCCCTTCTCCACATTATGTAGTGGGGAGTAGGCGTACATAAAGCGAAAATGCTCGGCGTTCTCCATTGCGTTGCCGTACTCTGGCACCCAGTAGCGGCCGACGGTGAAAAGGTGGTAACGGAGCATGTCAGCCACGGGTACGCCACAGACGACCGCTCCGTACAAGTCAGGGCGCTGCAGCATACACGCTGACACCAAGAGACCGCCGTTGCTGCCGCCGCTGATGGCCAGTTTGCCAGGGTTTGTGTAGCCGCTCGCGCACAAGTACTCTGCTGCTGCGATAAAGTCGTCGAAGACATTTTGCTTGTTTTGCAGCATTCCTGCACGGTGCCAGGCATCGCCGTACTCGCCGCC
Source organism: Bacillota bacterium (assembly GCA_021816665.1). Classification (GTDB taxonomy): domain Bacteria; phylum Bacillota; class Bacilli; order Alicyclobacillales; family Alicyclobacillaceae; genus Alicyclobacillus_L. The sequence goes on from JAKAXI010000029.1 coordinate 10,168, forward strand.
GCCGCGGAGGTTTGCGAGAGCGTAGACGCCGCCTCGCTCGAGTAGGAGCAGTGGTGGAACGCTGAACGCTGGTGTCCGACTGACGTTGAATCCGCCGTATCCCGTGAGCAGGACAGGGTTAGTGCCGTCGAGCTGCAAGCCTTTCTTGTGCGTCAAGAACATCGGGATCTGCGTGCCGTCTTTCGAAGGGTAGAAGACTTGGGTGGTTTCGTACTGCGACAAGTCGGTCGGCAAGTCAGGTTGAAAGATGACCTCCGTCGTTTTGTCGGTCACGTTGTGCCGCAGCACGGTTGGTGGAAACAGGAACGATGTAAATGTGACGAACAACTCAGGTTCATTGTCCCGCGCATGCCAGTCAAGAAGCGCGCCGAGAGTCGGGAGCGGGATGTCGTGTAAAAAGCCGCCTTCTAGGTCGTAAACGCTCAGTTCATGGTGAGCGTCGCGCATTGCGAGCAGAACCAGGGACCCTCCGGCGAGGCAAGCGTCCGCAATCACGACTTCTTGTTCTGGAATGACCGTCCGCCAGTCTGCTTTGTCGGGTTGCTGCAGGTCGATGGCAATCACGCGCCCGCGCGGAGCATCGTTGTCGGTCAGGAAGTAGAAAGTGTCGGCGCGGTTGCCAAGGGGTTGATAACTCGCGTCAAATGCTTCGAACAACCGCACGAAGCCCTGCTCGTCTGCCTGTGGGGCGTCTCGGCCGTCAAGCGGTCTGTAGTAAATGCCAGTTTCCGTCGCCGTGCCGTTGGTGACAAGCAACAGCAGTGTTCGGCCGTCGTCGGTCACGATTGGGTGAAAGCCTATTTCCTTGGCGTCCGGGCGTTCGTACACGAGTACGTCTTCTTTCTGCTCGGTGCCGCGAACGTGCCAGTAGACGCGGGAGTAGTTGCTGCCGTCCTCCGGCGGGACCGACCCTGGCTCAGGGAAACGCGTGTAGTAGAAGCCGCGTCCGTCTGGCGTCCAGGCGAGATTGGTAAACTTGCAAAAGTGCAGTTCGTCCTGTAGGTCTTCGCCCGTCTCTGTGTCGCGGATGCGAACGACTTGCCAGTCGCTGCCGTTTTCCGAGATCGCGTAGGCGACGTAGCGACCGTCCTTGGTGAAGCGGAAGTTTGATAGTTCCGCAGTGCCAGTCGAGTTCATCGTATTCGGGTCAATCAAGACACGCGCCTGTTCATCACCGGCCGCGTCGAGGGTTGGCTGGAGGTAAAGAATTGGCTGGTTCTGCAGTCCACTGTTTTTCGACCAGTAGTATGTACTGCCAGCGCGTCCGGGCGCCTGGCGTCTCGGGAAGTTCCACAGCGACTCCAGGCGTTTGTGCAGGGTGTCGCGAATGGGGAGGGCGTGCAGGTAGGCAAAAGTAGACTGGTTCTGTGCCTGAATGAAGGCCTTTGTGTCTGGGTCTGCGGGATCTTCGAGCCAACGATAGGGGTCTGCGACGACAGTGCCATGGAAGTTGTCGACGACGTCGACAGTACGCCATTGCTTGGACATATACTCTTCTCCTTACTATCCGGTAGGATGTGGTGACTGGGCAACGACGCTTGGTTTTACTTGCGACTGCGAACTTCGTAAACCGCGAACTTCAAATAGTGGCCTTCCTCGACCCCCGCGACTTCCGGGTGGTCTTTGGCTGAGCCAGAAAA
>JAKAXI010000030.1 GCA_021816665.1 Bacillota bacterium
TACAGGTTTGCCATTAATGAAATGCAAGATTTGCTCCATGTCTCTAATCCTCTCCACCTTATCTGAAATATTCATTCCGACGATATACCGGACGATACATCTGCTTCAACAGATCCCGCCGAGAAGTGTGATTTCAACCGGATGGGCCACCCCGGTCCGTTGCGGTCACCGGTACCTCACACGGCGACTCGGGTCCCAGATTTCGGGTGTAGGGTGAGTACCGGGTTGCCAGAACCTGACGACGGCCCGTATCCGTGCAAGACACCGGTGACTTCTCCTCCGAGCGCTCCGTCTAGAACGCCAAGGAGCATCGCGACGTGACGACCACCAGATTCGAGTCCGGCAGCCCGCGCGTAAGACGGCAACATCGCTTCAGCGGAGGTCAGGTCACCTTTGACCAGGTGGTTGCAGAATTCGCGATCGAGCGCCTGTTCTGTGATGTTCGGCCAGTTCTGTGGAATGCGAACGAGGTTGTGCGCCAGGGCGCCGCTCGAGACAAACACGGCACGTACAGGCGCGGCGGCGAGCACCTCACCGATGACCTGACCCCAAATCTGCGTCTCTTCGAGGGACGCCGACCAGCACACCGACAAGTCGATCACCGGCAACTGTGTGTTCCTGATTAGGTAACGCAGCGGCACGACCGTCCCGTAGTCCCACACGTAAGTCGGGTCGTCGACCGCCTTAACGCGCAGGCCCCTTGCAGTTCCCCGTTCGGCCATCTCGCGAGCTAGCTCCGGCAGCCCAGGGTGGTCATACGGCACGTCACTGATAATGTCCGGGCACTCAAATGCGGTGAGAATGCCTTGATGGCGGGCGGTGGCGTCGACGTAGTGATCGAAGCTCGACATCCAGTGGCAAGAAACAATCACGAGCACGTCCGGCTGCGCAGCTTCGATCATGTCCGCCGTCCTCTTCATAGCCTCGACCATTGGCTTCTGAAAGTCTCCCACTTTGTCCTCATGGCAGATGCGCGGGGTGTGCGGCGAGATCATCGCCAGTTCCAAACTCATCGAAATCCCCCCTCGATTCATCCGTACAACGGGCTGCCCGTTGTGATGAAAGCGGTTGTTGTCTGAATCATAGCACCCCTTGATTCACTCCGACGACATGTTTGTTCCTCTATACGGGACAATGTGCAGAATCTCTCTCGACCAGGTTCAGTGGAATTCGTATGATAGAACTGTAGGAAACGGTGGGCTTGCCACAAACGGGCGTTAAAATGAACGGCGGGATGTCGATATGTTGAAGGGTGGGGTTGAGATGTCAGACGCGAGCACGCTGTCGTCGCTGCGCAACGCGCTGCGGGTTTTGGAGAGTTTCTCTGTCGACGACCCCGAGAAAGGAGTCACCGAGATCGCCCAGGAGTCCGGGCTTGGCAAGAGCACGGTTCACCGCGTGCTGACGACTTTGGAAGAGGCAGGGTATGTGCGAAAAGACGATTCCACGCGACGCTATCGACTTGGACTATCTGTACTCAGCTTGAGCGGCGTACTCATCTCCAACCTCGAGATCTACCGAGAAGCTCAACACCTCCTCGAAGTGTTTGCTAACCGGTTTGACGAGGCAGTCCACCTGGCAGTTCTCGAAGACTACCACACCGTTTACATCAGCAAAATTGAGTCCACGCACCCAGTGCGCATCCTCACGCACCTCGGACGCAAGAACCCCATTCACTGCACCAGTTCCGGCAAGGTCATCCTCGCGTTTCAAGACGACGCCATGGTAGAAGAAGTCATCGCTCGCGGCCTCGAGCGCTTCACTCCGGCAACTGTGACGGACGAAACCCGATTGCGGGCCGATCTCGCTGAGATTCACAGCCTCGGCTACGCGATTAGCCACGGCGAAATGCGCGCCGGTGTGTCTTCGGTCGCTGTCCCTGTATGGGACTATACCCGTCAAGTCGTCGGCGCGGTCACAGTTGTGGGTCCGACTCAACGCTTCACACCGACAAAGGTCCAGGACCTGACCAAGCAGTTGCAGAGTGTAGGCGCGGAAATCTCGCGCCGCCTGGGTTATTACCCACGCGGGCGGCAGGCTTGAGTCGACTGGCAGCGACCAGGAGCGAATGCGTACACGGCTCAGAGGCGGGCCGTACAGTGCACCGCAGAGCAAACGTGCGCGTCGCGCATAACAGCAGAGAACAGCTTAGGTGGCGTCATGGCATACCATTCCGGCAACTTAAACGGCCCACAACCGCTTGTGGCCCCGAAATGGACCAAAATCAGCTCCCAAAACACCAGTAAGCCGCCTACGACCGCCTATCCAGCTGGATTTGACCGGAATTGGCCCGAATAAACAGATGTATGCCGTTATTGTGAGTGTAAGTGCATTGACGTATGGTATGCTGACGGCAAATGATCAAGTCGATCCGAAACCAAATCTTCAATTCAGTCTTACGTGTGAGAGAGCGGTGGGTGCTGGTCAGCACCGGTTGAATCGAGGTGCATAAATACAACGACGAGAGCCGATACTCAGGGAATGGTAAATACGGAGTTCTCCCGTCTACATCCGGATCACCTTAGTCATCAACGTCTCTCACCTTAGGTGGTTTTTGTGGCTATTGCTCTCGCTACCTTTGTTGCGTGGATTGCGATCACTGTGTTTTTTCTATGTCCAAAACGGTTGACTCCAATGGAGATGATCTTTCTCTTCTTCGTGGATACAGTTTTTGAACTCGGCATGTTCTCGGTTTTGCACGTAAACCTGCAGTACATTGAAGTCACTCCTGGAGTGGCGAACAGCATTTCGAATTTGACCTTCCGACTTGTCGAGTTGCCGTTCCTGTTGGTCACAACATCCAACTTGTTGTTACATCTGTCGCCCATCCTCAAGTGGGGCGGGGTGATTTCGATCGTCCTGTTTACCGTCATCGTGCAACAAATCTTAGTCTGGATGGGGGTGCTCAACATGCACCACTGGAATGTCTGGTATTCCGGGTTGACTGTGTGCGTCGCCGTAGTGGCTTCGCGAGTCATGGCAGCGTTGATTCGGAGCGTATCCCCAAACGAAGCTGTGTAGCATGATTGTATACGATCATCAGTTTAACGCGAATGAATGGTCCATAACTGCGGGCCTAGCTGTTGGGTTTGTCATCATATTTTTGTTGCCGAAGAGATTCCCGCGCAAGGTCAGTTGGACCTTCTTCATGTGTGGAGTGTACAGTGGATTCTTCTTTGACCACTCCGTAGGCATCGAGCCCATCAGTTTTTATGATGTCAACGACCGCTCGACTTTCGAGGTCTTTGATTTTCTCTCCTTTGGTACCTACGGTCCCATTGCCTATTTGTTCTTTTACATCTGGGACTTTCTAAAGTGGCAGTTTCGGATGCTGCCGATATATGTCTTTTCGTGGACTTGTATCTATCTGGGACTTGAGTGGTTAGGTTGGTCGCTTGGAGTGTTCCATTATCAACATGGGTACACGCTCGCATACTCGTTTCCAATTTATCTCATAACCCTAAGCCTGTGGAGTGTGTTGTACTACTACTTTCGCTCCCTCATGGCCAGAGGGCAAAGAATTTAACGGTATCTTCCATTCAGACAGACTTCGTCACGGTTCACTGGAACACCCCCCACATCAGCAACCTCAGGATGAGAATCCAGTAGAAGCTCATCTGCTCAAAGAGCGGAACTCCCACATTACAGAAACCACTTTCGAACACCTTTTTACATCTACCCCAGTTACCACTATTGACCTCGGCGTTAGAGTACACTATGGTGGACTACACCATGGGAGGGACGGATGTGGCTCGACTGAACAGACGGATATTTGCCTACATGGTCGGCGTGTTTTTCGTCGGCGTCGCAGGAACTCTAGTAGTTCTTGAATGGAATTTGCATAGAGAGAATAAAACTAGAGTCAACACGATTGCTCCTCGCGTGCCAAGCGTGGTGATTCAAGCATCCGCACCGACACCACTGGCATCCTACCGGCGAGAGAAAATTTACAATACAGTCCAACAACTTCTTGCCAATCCACCTGACCAGTCGCTCGACGCTTCCGGATTTGTGCAGTACGTCTATGAGCAGGCCGGGATTGCTCTGCCCAGGACCGTCCAGGAACAGTCCACAACCGGTACCCCCATTTACGACCCGACACAATTGCTCAAGGGCGACTTGGTCTTTTTCAGCAGTGCTGCCGGGTCCACACAAGTGACTTTTGATGGTATCTACATAGGCAACGGACAGGTCGCGGCCTTGACGACGCATGGACTCCATACGTTTGCGATTTCCAACCCATATTGGAAGCCATTGTTTCAGTTCGGAATCACAGTGTCTAAATGATTTTCCTCAGACCGAAACATAGAGGACCAGACGGAGTGTCTTTTTTTTACAGACGCGCCACTTCAACTCGGGTGGAAAAGAATGTCGCTCCCCCGCCCATGTCCGCGATCCTCTGTGAAGTCAGCACATTTACTGATTGGTAACCTAGCTCATCGTCATCCCACCACAGTCCCTGTGCAATAACGAGCCCAGGTTGCACATCCATGGTGATGTCGGCTTGCAGAACGATGGAGCCCCTGTCGTTGAAAACTTTAACAAGTCGTCCCTGCTCGACTTTTCGGTGCTTGGCATCGAGTGGGTGCATCTGCAGTGTAGGTCGTCGCTCTGCCGCCATCAGCATAGAGACGTTCGCCCCTGTGGAGTTTAAGAAGTGATGATTCGGTGGTGTTGTGAAATACAGGGGGTAGGTATCGTCTTCGCGTAACCCCTGATGTGCAGGGAGCGGAGCAAGTCCTGCCCGCTCCATCTGCCTCGAGTACAAAGCGACCTTCTTCCCGGTCGGAGTCGGCGCCCCCACCCTATGCCCCGGCGCAAAGTCTATGTGCAATTTCACCCATCCCTGCTCTCTTAATGTCTGAAACGAGATCTCGCTCAAATATGGGTTGTTCCCGTTGTGCAAAGCTGTCTCAATCATTTCTTCTTCTGTCTCATCGAAACACGGCTCGGTAAAACCCATGACCTTTGCCAGTTCCTGAAACAGGGTAAAGTTTGATTTGCACTCTCCAATGGGCGGAATGATCGGCTCATTTAACTGGAGGTATAAGTGCCAATAGGATTTGTACAAGTCGAGATTCTCAAAGTGACTTGTCGCAGGTAACACAAGGTCGGCATATTTACAGGTGTCGGTGAGAAATAGGTCGTGAACAACTGTGAAGAGGTCCTCTCGCAACAGTCCCTGCCGAACTTTGGTCTGGTCCGGCGCGACTTGTGCTGGGTTAGAGTTATAGACAAAGAGAACCTTGATTGGTCGGTCTGTCTTAAGCAGAGCATCCCCCAGTTGGTTCATGTTGATGGAACGCGGCAGTGGACGAGGAAGCAAATCCGGCCGTTGCAACGCACGCGTATTCAAAGCGGCATAATAGCTGTTCCCTTTCAGCGCCCCTCCTCCGCGCATCCCCCACTGACCTGTCAGGGCCGGCAGGCAGGCTATCGTTCGTACAATCATGCCGCCATTGTCATGGTGCTGCAGACCGTTGCCAATTCGAATGAACGAAGGCGACGTGGTACCGTACAACTGTGCCAGGGAACAGAGGTCTTCTACAGAGACACCGGTAATGGCCGAGACCTTCTCTGGCGTGTACTCCAGTACATGATGCTTGAGTTGGTCGTAACCTACAGTGTACTTTTCTACGAAGTCCTCTTGAATCAGGTGATCGCGGATGAGAAGGTGCATGACACCGAGTGCCAATGCTGCATCAGTGCCCGGCCGGATTGGGATGAACCAGTCCGCCCACTTGGCTGAGCGGTTGTTGTGGACGTCGATGACAACGATTTTTGCACCGCGCTTGCGCGCTTGCTCAGCGAGCAGCATTTGATGCATGTTTGTGCTGACCACGTTGCAGCCCCAAAACACAATGAGTTGGGAATACACCGTGTCTTCTGGGTCCACTCCCGCAGTCGCACCCATCGTGTACGCAAATCCTGCTGCTCCAGCCGAATTGCAAATCGTTCGCTCAAGTCGGCTGGCACCAAGGCGGTGGAAGAACCGCCGGTCCATTCCTTCCGCGTTCAAAACACCCATATTTCCATAGAAACTATAAGGAAGAATCGATTCCGCGCCGTACTTGTCGATGGCAGAGTCGAACTGGCGCCTTATTTCGTCGTACGCCTCGCTCCAAGAAATCTGTTCAAATTGCATGGACCCTTTGGGTCCTGTTCGTCTCATCGGATTGAGCAGTCGGTCTGGATGATACACGCGCTCTGGAAACCTGCGAACTTTGTGACAAATGGCTCCCTTTGTTACGGGATGGTCAGGATTGCCTGTTACCCGCTCGACTTTCCCATCCACAACATCCACTAACAGACCACAGGTATCTGGACAATCAAGGGGACAGACAGACCTCACACGTTGCACAGTGCATTCCCTCACTTTCCCGACAACCGAATAACCCAATTATACTCAGCGATCCAATCCCCACTAGGTGGTTGTACCGGGCGCTATGCACATGCCATCGAAAGCTACTGCGCATATGTTTGGAGCAACGGCTTGGAGAGGTGGTTCAGGTGAAACGGGTGGCTCTTGTGCGTGGGAGAATTCACCGAGACAAGTTTTTCTTCCCTTGCGTAGTGAATCAACAGCGCATTGACAATGTCGTTCTCGACACTGGTGCATTTGACTTCGTGCTGTCTGACCAGATCGCCAAGCGCCTGCACTTGTCTCGCGAACGAGCGGTAGTGGTGCGAGGCGTCTCCGGCTCTGCACGAGCATGGACGTCCCACTGTGACCTCTCTGTAGGTAAGCGGAAGTTCAGAAATGTCCCCTGTGTCATCATGAAGGACTTGCCCTTCGAGGCGCTGTTTGGCCTCCGCTTCTTTGTCGATCACGGTTATCAACTGCTGCTTGACCCGAAAACAGCGACCTTAAGTTTCCTCCGGTGATTCAATCAGAAAGGGTGAAACGTCTGTGCAGCGCATCGTAGATAGACTCGCCAAGTGGAAAATGCACCGTTTCTACAGCAAGCACCCGGAAATCTCGCGCTACTTGCCACCAACAGCGAAACTTACCAAGGAAACCCTGGAAAGCTATATCAGGCTGTACCGAACCGTCTATATCAAAGCCAACACAATCCATACGGGCCGAGGCATCGTAAAGGCGTGGCCCGCTCATACTGGGTACAACTTTGTACGCGTTCGCGGTAAAGTGCAACACGCTGACTCAGCCTCTCAACTCATCAACAAAGTCAGGGAAATTGATGCGAAGGAATTGTTTCTGGTTCAACAGGCGATTGACATCGCTGAGATTCACGGACGCCCCTACGACATCAGAGTGATGATGATGCGAGACGGGGCGCGTCGTTGGCAGTTTGCTGGTATGGTCGCCAAAGTGAACGGCTCTGGCAGTGTGGTGTCCAATGTCCGGCGCGGTGGAGGATACGTGCTTCCAGTGGCCACTGCTTTGGCACAGTCCGGCTTCAGTCCGGCACAGGTCCGCACCATCAGAGACGAACTCATTACACTGAGCAAAAAGATTATGAAGTACTCCGAGAAATACCCGTTCTTTTCCTATCAGTGCGGAATTGACCTCGCAGTGGACAAAGCCGGGAGGCCGTGGATGATCGAGGTCAACCTTCACAATCCATCGCACGGCCTGTTCAAACAGTTGAAGGATCAGACGTACTACAAGCGCGTCCGCAAGCTGTACCGTGATTACCGCCAACATCATCAGCGGCTGATCTAACGAGTTCGAGGTTAGGCCTCGGTTGTCGCCCAAGCCCGCTCCTGCAACTCGCGCCACTGTACCTTGCCCGTGGCGGTCATCGGCAGCGTCTCTACGAACTCCACAATGCGCGGCCGCTTGTACGCCGCCATGCGGTCGCGCGCCCACTCGACAATTTCGTCTTCTGTCACTTTACCCTCCCAGTCGGCGCGCAGCACAATCAACGCCTTTACTGTCTCGCCGCGGCGCTCGTCCGGGACACCGATCACGCACGCCATCTGGACAGCTTGGTGATTGTACAGCATCGACTCGACCTCCGTCGGCCACACCTTGAAGCCAGACGCGTTGATCATCCGTTTGAGCCTGTCAACGTGAAAGAAGTACCCCTCTTCGTCGTAACGGACCAAGTCCCCCGTGCGAAAGAAGCGCTTGCCCTCGAGCTCCACAAACGCCTTCTCGCCTTCCTCTGGGCGGTTCCAGTAGCCGTGGAAAACTTGCGGGCCGTTTACGAGAAGTTCCCCTTCCTCGCCGACACCGACTGCCTCCAGAGTGTCCGGGTTTACGACGCGGGCGTCGACGTCGAACGACGGGATCCCCATGCACTGCAGTTTTGGGTGATCCGGCGGGTTGAAGTGAGTCTGCGCGATCGTCTCGGACAGTCCGTAACCTTCTGTGTAGCGCACACCCGTGAGTTGGAACAGGCGCTGTCCAACAGCCTCAGGGAGCGTCGCACCGCCACCGCCCACAGACTGGAGCGACGAGATGTCATACTTCGGCAAGTTCGGGTTCGCGAGAAAGTCGATCAGCATCGTCGCAATGTTCGTCCACGAAGTGCAGCGGTTGTCCTGAATGAGCTGTGCCGCCGTTTCGCGATCCCACCGGGTCATGAGCACTGCGGTGCTGCCGATATAGACCGGCAGGTGCATGCTGTGTACCATCCCGGTCACGTGAAACAAGGGCAGGACGCACAAGGCAACGGACTCCGAGTTTGCGCCTCGGCCCATGGCGCTGCCGACCACGTTCGCCATGACCGTCCGGTGTGTGTGGATGCAGCCTTTCGGCTTTCCAGTGGTTCCCGACGTATACGGCAGCACGGCCACGTCGTCGCAGGTGGCGCCGACATCTTCAAACGCACCCTGCGCGCCGAGCGCATCTGCCCAGGCGTGCAGGTTCGGTCGGTTCACCTCCACGCGCGGCGCCTTCACGACGTCTGGCAGATTGTAAGGGCAGTCGGGTCGCACATACTCCCCGTACGCGGTGACCAAAATCTGCTCGAGAACAGGTTCTGCAATTAACGGCTCGATGCGGTCGAGCAACTCCTGGCCGACTACCGCAACTTTCGTCCCGCAGTCTTCTACGTAAAACCGCAACTCATCGGTCGTGTTCATTGGGTTCATTGGGACCACCACGCCGCCGATGGCCAAAATAGCGTAGTAGGCAATGAAGAATTGGGGAGAGTTCTGCACGTAGAGGAGGACGCGATCGCCTTTATTGACGCCGAGATCGCGCTGCAGGTAGCCCGCGATGGCGTTCGCCTCCTGCAGCAACTGCGCAAAGGTCAACCGGTTTCCATAGTAGTTGACAACGGTCTTGTCAGGGTAACGTTTGGCGCTGATGAGGAGGTTGTCGTACAGCGTGGTTTTGGGGACGGTCAGCGACTTCGGTGTTGCCTCGGGCCAAACGGCAAAGTGACGCGTGAACATGGTACCCTCACCTTTCTGACGATTTATTTCACCACAACGCCTCAGTCCATCAACTCGCCGACTTTGACATGGCCCTTCAACAGGTTGCGGGCGATGATGTAGCGCTGAATTTCGTCTGTACCGTCGAAGATCCGGAACAAGCGCACCTCGCGGTACCAGCGCTCGAGCGGCAACTCCTTCGTGTAGCCCATGCCGCCGTGGATTTGCAAGGCGCGGTCGACAACCTGGTTGACCATGTTCGCGCCGTACAGTTTGGAGAGCGACGCCTGGTGCCGGTTGTCGAGCCCCTGGTCGAGCATCCACGCAGCGCGCAGCGTGATCCACTTGGTCGCCTCAATCTCGACGGCAGAGTCTGCAATCATCCACTGGATGGCCTGACGGTCAGCAATCGGCTTGCCAAAGGTGACGCGCGAGTTCGCATGGTCAATCGCCATCTGCAAGACTCGTTCCGCGATCCCGATGCCCCGCGCGGGAATGACCCAGCGCGCGTTGCCGATCCACTGAAACGCGAGGCGCAGTCCGCCGCCGATTGGTCCGAGAATGTTCTCAGCAGGTACGCGCACGTCTTCAAATACGAGCGAGGCTGGTCCCCACTCGCCCATCGTCTGGATCGGCTCAGAGCGCCAGCCCATCGCCCGGTCGACGAGGAAGCATGTGATGCCTTCGTGTGGGCCCTTCGTTTTGTCGGTCCACGCGAACACCATCGCGAAGTCTGCCTCGTTGCCGTTCGTGATGAAGATCTTCTCGCCGTTCAGGATGTACTCGTCACCGTCTTTGACAGCAGCCATGCGGATGTTGCCAGCATCCGAGCCCGCTCCTGGCTCCGTCAAAGCGAAGCACGACCGGCGCTCGCCTTCAATCGTCGGAATCAGGTAGCGCTCTTTTTGCTCCTCGTTTCCGTAGTAGAGAATGTTGTCCGCAGTGCCCCCAAAGCTGAACGGCACAAACGTGCGGCCGAGCTCCATCAGGAGGAGCGCTGTCATCATCGAACCGAGATTGGCACCGCCGTACTCTTCCGGCGTGTTGATGCCCCAAAACCCGAGTCGTTTTGCTTTCTGCTGTAGTTCTTTTGCCAACTCCGGGCTGACGCCTGGGCGGCCTTCGCGCTCGTTGCGCAGCACGTCCGACTCAAGCGGCATCAGCTCTCTTCTCACGAAATCGCGAATCGTGCGTTGGACCATCTTTTGTTCGCTGCTGAGTGTAAAGTCCATCTGGCGCCTCCGTTTCTGGTATCCCAAGTGGAATGTGCGTGCGTCTCAGAGCGACTACCGCGCGAGGGCGATTGCTTTCAAGCAAACAGAGACCCGCCGATCTGTGTGGCGTTAGCGCGCCACCGAGCCGCCGTCGACCGCCAGTGTCTGCCCCGTCACGTAATCCGACGCCGCTGACGCAAAAAAGAGGGCTGCCCCCTGCAGATCACGCTCGCCGCCGACGCGCCGCAGCGGGGTGAACTGGGATATCGCCGGTCCCGCCTTGTCGAGGACGCCCTTCGTCATCTTGGTCGGGAAAAAGCCTGGGGCAATGGCGTTGACGTGGATGTTGTAACGCCCCCACTTCACCGCAAGGTCCATCGTCATGGAGATGATGCCGCCTTTGCTCGCGCTGTACCCAACAGTATCGAGCACCTCCGGGAAGTTGCCGCGAAGTCCTGCGACAGAGGCAATGTTGACGATCTTGCCACCGCCGTTGTCCTTCATGTGGTTCCCGACCGCCTGCGACATCAAGAAGGTGCCCGTCAGGTTGGTCTGCACGACTTTCATCCAGGCATCATACGGCATCTCAAGCGCAGGCGCTCCCCACGTCGCGCCACTGTTGTTGACGAGGATGTCGACGTGGCCGAAGTGCTCGATCGACGTGGCCACAACTTCCTGCACGGATTCTGGCTGTGTGACGTCGAGCGCCAGCGCCAAGGCGTCGCCACCCTGTGCCTTCAGTTCCTCTGCAACCGTCTCGCAGTTCTCCACGCGCCGCGAGCAGAGCACCACTTTAGCGCCAGCCTCTACGTAGGCCTGCGCGATCTGTTGACCGAGTCCACGCCCCCCGCCCGTGATGACGGCCACCTTGTTGTCCAGCCGGAATAGGTCAAATACGTTCACAACTTCACTCTCCTGTCTAGGCCGGTTGCCCGGCTGATGTGTCACGCGGACTGCCCACTTAGTTCCCTAACAGATTACCAACCGACCGGTAGGTTGTGAAGGTGAAAAGTCCATATGACCACCAAATGCATGGCGCGGGTTGTCAATGAACATGCTCTCGACTGCTTCATGATGGTTTGCCTCCTTCGTGATCTGCGCGAAGGTTACAGTCCGAAGGTTACAGTCCGAATGTTCATATCAATTCTACTACCAAATTCGCGCAGTATGTCCCCGTAGAGCGAGATTCTCTGTAGAGGTTCAATGAGGATTCATCTAGGTGACAGGTTAGTATGGAGATCGGA
>JAKAXI010000031.1 GCA_021816665.1 Bacillota bacterium
CGCTTCGCGCATGAGGGTCGGGTCCATCACCGTTCCACCTGCGTGCACAATGCGAATGGCTTTCACGAGGTCGTCAATTTCGGCGTCCTTCAGGACGTATCCCTTTGCACCAAACGTCATTGCGCGCTGCAGATAGCCTGGACGGGCGAACGTCGTGACAATCAGCACAGCGCAGGACGGTAACTTTTCACTGAGCACCCGAGTAACATCGAGACCGCTCTGGACAGGCATTTCAATGTCGACCAAAGCGACGTCTGGTTTATTCTCCAAGCACAAATCAATGGCTTCCTGTCCGTCAGTCGCCTGTGCGACGACTTCGATGTCCTCTTGCAAATCAAGCAAAGCGGCCAGCGCGCCGCGGACGAGAGACTGGTCCTCTGCGATGCAGATGCGGATCACGACGAAACCCCCTCACATCTCGGTGCGGGCCATGGCACGCGCATCGTGATCACCGTTCCTCGACTTCCGAACGACGTTTGCGCACCGGGTACAGGGGGAGAAAGCCATGTACCGTTGGACCAGATGAAGATTTGACCGCCGACCGCAGACAGGCGAGCGCGGATCCCGTTGATCCCGTTCCCTTGTCGTTCGGGCGTTTCTAAGTCTTCACTCGACGGCCCCGCATGCCTCTGCCCGCTCACAGGAAGCATGCCCTGTCCGTCATCTTCGACCCTGATTTCGAGACTCCCGTTCTGCTCTTGCCAGTATAGTGCAACACGGCTTGCGTGGCTGTGGCGAACCGCATTGGTCACTGCCTCGCGCAGACTCATGGCGAGTGCGCGGCTTTGTTCACAGCGGGTGTCTGGCAGGTTTTCGTCCGGATCAGACGCACATTCCATACCAGCGGTCCGAATCAGCCGCTGTGCGTCTCTCCACTCTTCGAGCAGGCTCGGTTCGCGCACCGCGGCGATGTACTCACGCACCCGCGTCAACGCCTGCCTCGCAGCTACCTGAATGTCGCGTGCTTCCTGTCGGGCGCGGTCGCGATCGTGATCAATCAGCCGTTCCAACAGTTGGGACTTCAGCGTGATAATCGACAGGTCGTGGCCCATAACGTCGTGCAGGTCTTGCGTGATGCGCTCGCGCTCCGCGATCTGCGCGAGTCGTTCGATCTCGTCGTTCGCACGCCGTAGTGCCGCTTGCGAGCGATTGCGTTCGGTCTGCCAGTACACACCGTGGGTGGTGGCGATTGCAATGAGAACACCCGCTCCCATCATCGCCCAATACGGGAAGAGGATGTGCTCGTGACGGACCGCCGCGGGGATTAGGAGTCCTGCCAGTCCACTCACAATCAAAGTGGCGAGTCCGCGCCGCATGTCCGTCTTCTCCAAAACTCCGAGCTGTGCGGCGGGGAAGAAGAACATGCTGATATAGCCCGGGCTGAGCACTACGGACATGGCGATCATGATGGCGGCCTCCGCGGCGATACACAGGATTTTGCCGCGGTAACCTACCCAGTAGCTGCGAATGTAGATGAGGCCGAACAAGACAATCGCGCCACCGCCAGCGAGCATCAGACCGGTGCTTGGCAAGAGCGTCAGGAAGGCGGTCGGGATGATGAGGTTCAGGAGGTAGGTATACCCGAACCGCGCGGTCCCTGGCGGGAACAATCGCGATGGGTGCATCTGCCTGGCTAGAGACTCCATTGAAAGTCCTCCAGTGTGTATCGCTTCGGACGTAAGCCACGTTCTCAATCGCGCGTCGCCCTGCTCATGCCACGTCCTCGCGGCGGCTGCGGTAGGCCCACTGTGCCAAGCCGAGAAAGACGACCAGGTAGCCTGCCAGAACAGCGAGGTCCGACACGTGTGGGTCCGTGTTCGCCCCGATGTGCCAGGCGATGTCGGCGAAGCGGTAGGTCGGCGTCCACTTCGCGATGTCTTGCAGCAGCTTCGGCATAATGGCCGTCGGGAACCACAAGCCGCCGAGAACCGAGAGAATCAGGTAAATTCCGGTCGCGATCATCCCGGAGGCCTCCATGCCGGCGATGAGCCCGATTGTGATGCCAAGCGCGATAAACGGGATGGTGCCGACGGTCAGCCACAGCCAACTGAGCACCCACTGGGCAACGCTCAAGTGCACGCCTTCTCCAAACGTCCCAGCGAGGAACAGGACAAGGACCATCGTAGCGCTGACCACAAGCTGCGCTGCGACTTTGCCAATGACGTAGTAGACAGGTCGCAACGGCGTTGTCCGCACGAGCGTCATCCAGCCTTGTGTGCGCTCGAATGCGATTCGGTACGACAGGCCGTTAAGTGCCGCGCCAACCGCGCTGAAGGCTGCCATCGACATCATGAAGTAGCTTTTCCAAGCGGTTCCTGCCACTCTCATATTGCCACCCTCGATCTTCACAAACAAGAAGTAGTAAAACAGAGGCAACAGTACAGTGAAGATAAAAAATCGTCGATTCCGAAACTGTCGCACAATCTCCCACTGGACCTGTGTCATAGCTTTGTTCATTGGCTTGCCGCCTCCTCCTTCTGTCCGCGTCTCGATGACCCTAATGGATGTTCCAGGGCGTCGGATCTTGGCAGGGCGTCCCTCCCCGTGGGGTCACTTACGGTAGTCAGGGAGATAAACGCATCTTCGAGCCCGCCGCTCGTGACTTCGATATCCGTGAGGTCCTGATACCGTTCGAGCAACAACCGCAGCAGACGGTCAGAGTCCTGGGTTTGCACCCGCGCGCGCCGTCCGCTCCACTCGACGGACTTCACGCCAGGCAGTGTCGAGATGTGGTCGGCTGGCACGGTGGGTCCCGCTGTAAACACGATGTATCGGAATCCAGCCAGCGCTTTGAGTTGTGCTGGGCTTCCGTCCGCGACCTTGCGTCCATGTTGAATTAGAATGACCCGGTCAGCGATGCTGTCCGCCTCTTCCAAGTGGTGCGTGGTCAGCACAATCGTGCGGTTTCCTTCCCGGCTGAGCGCTCGCAGTCGATCCCAGAACAGCCGCCGCGAGGTGACATCCATCCCTGTGGTGGGCTCGTCGAGAAACAGCACTTTTGGATTCCCGGTCATCGCGAGGGCGAACTGGAGTCGACGTTGTTGACCTCCGCTCAAACGACTCGCCAGGGATTTCCGCTCCTCTTCGAGTCCTGCAAGTTGTATCAACGGGTCGATGTCGAGGGGGTGCTCGTAGTAGCTTTGGAAGAGCTTCAGAATCTCCGTGACGGAGAGCTTCTCTGGGAGATTGACCTGTTGTAGCATTGCGCCAATGTGGTTTCTTGTAGACGGAATGATTGGGTCTTTGCCGAGCAGGCGGATTACGCCACTTGTGGGGCGGCGAAGCCCAAGCATCATGGAAATCGCAGTCGTCTTCCCTGCTCCGTTTGGACCCAGGAGTGCGACCACTGATCCGGACTCAATCGTCAGATTGAGGCGGTCTACTGCTGTTTTACCGCCGTAAGTTTTGACTACCTGTTCAAGTTCGATTGTCGCGGTCATCACAATGCCCCCCATCCTCTTGATGGCTTTATCCTACGAGAAACGGGGGAGGACTCCCATGAGCACTCGTCACCAGAATCAGGTGACAATTGTCACCTTAACTCGTACGCATCGGATGACCTTTCAGTTTTAAGGGCTGTTCCTGGGTCTTTTGTCTCAGAGAGGTTTTTGCACGATGATGCGCTTCGGCTTGTAACCGATTCGCTCGTAGAACGCGGCGGCAGGCGTGTTCTCCACCCAGTAGTCGAGTTCGACCTGGACACACCCGGTTTCGCTGGCGAAGGTGGTGACATACTCCATTAACGCAGAACCGAAGCCGCGCCGGTGCTCCGGTTCCACAACACTCAGTTGATGGGCATGTGCAGTCTTATACCCACGCCTAAAGACGTTTGGCGCTACGCTTCGCAGTTGGACCCAAACATAGCCCACTGGCCGTGAGGTTTCGTCCTTGGCAACGACAAAGAAGAAACTGCTCTCGTCCCGCAGGTACTCTTCGAATGCCGCTTGCATGTCCGCAAAACTGTATGGCTTAAACAACTCGGGATACAAATCAGCATGCACCTGCTGCACAGCTTTGTTCAGCCTGGCGATGAGGGCTGCATCTATCGTCTGCCAAATGCGCATGGCGCTACCTCCAACACTGCTCGAGTGGGGATGAGGTGGGGAAAACGTGATCAATCATTGTGGTTGCGCTGGCAGGCTGGCCCACGAGAACGGGGGGCCGTACTTGAAGCTGCTGCTCACCTCGTCGAGTCGTCCGAGTGCCTCTGCATCGAGCGCGAGTTCCGCGGCGGCGACATTTTGTGCCACTTGTTCGGTCTTCGTAGCGCCGACGATGACAGTGGCGACGGTCGGCTGATGCACGAGCCAGGCGAGTGACAGGGCGACGCTGGTGCACTCGAGTTTCTTCGCCACTCCCCCGACTTCTTCCGCGAGGGTCAAGTACTTTTGTTCAAGGCGGTTCGCAAAGCGAGGTTCTTTCTCCGCCCGTGACCCGCTTGGCGTTGCGCCCTTCGCGTACTTCCCTGTGAGGATCCCGCCAGCAAGCGGGAAGTAGGGAATGAGGCCGATGCCCTGATCTACGCAGAGTGATGTCAATTCGAGTTCAGGTGTGCGGTCCGCAAGCGAGTAACTCGGTTGAATGGAGACGTAGCGCGCATATCCCCGCGCATCGCTAATCGCGAGCGCCTTCATTAATTGCCAAGCCAAGTAGTTGGAAGCGCCGATGTAGCGGACTTTACCGGATCGCACCAGGTCGTCGAGTGCTCGCAGCGTCTCTTCGAGTGGTGTATACGGGTCGAAGGTGTGAATCTGGTACAGATCTATGTAGTCCGTCCGCAACCGCTTTAAACTGCTCTCAACTTCTCGCATCAGGTGGGCGCGTGACGACCCGCGCGAGTTGGGGGTTTCACCCGCCACGAGTCCGGCCTTGGTCGCGAGGACGACCTCGTCGCGACGGTCCGCAATTGCCTCTCCGATGATACTTTCGGACAGCGTTCCGGTGTAAATGTTGGCGGTATCGATGAAGTTGACGCCAGCGTCAAGCGCTGCGTGAATGACGCGGATGGAAGCGTCCCGGTCCGCGCGCCGGCCGAAGGCGTTGGTGCCAAGGCCGATCACGGAGACGTCGAGTCCACTGCCGCCTAGTTTGCGGTATTTCATCATTCGCCACCTCCAGTTTCTTCTACCTTACCACGACCGGCGATTGGACGAAACGCCACAGGGCGACGCCTATGCATGCGGAGCCTACAAGGGGATGTACCGCGTGCGAACAGCGTGCACGTTGGACAATCTAGGCGAAAATCAGTTAGTAAAGTATAATTGTCAATGTGTTAAGTAAAATGTTCTCTGGCGGGACGGGGGATATGGTTGCTATCCAACAGAGCTCGGGACTTGCGTGTTGAGTTGGGCTTGTCGCAAGCGGAATTGGCCCGGCGCATCGGTGTGACGCGGCAGGCGCTTCACTTGATCGAGACGATGCAGGTTGTGCCTAGCACTGCTCTTGCGCTCAAGCTCGCAAGAGTCTTTAACACCACTGTGGAACAATTGTTTGTGGATGACGAGAATGTCTCCGAGTGGGTTGAGGTAGCAGGGGCCCGTTCCCTCGAAGGACGCCACTCACCGCTCTGGCCTGAACTAGGCGTTGGCGACCGGGTGTTGCTTGTTGGAACAGACGAGTGCCCGTTGGCTCGCCCCGCGCCGTCCGGGATGTCGGCACTTGGCTTATCAGCACCGATGGTCGGAGTGGTTACAGATCGAGACGAAATCGGGCAGGTCTGTGTGGAACACGCGCCTCACAGCCCGTGGCAGCGGTCACTTGTTGTGGCGGGGTGCGACATTGGGCTTAGTCTCTTGATTTCGCATGCACAGCGCAACCACAGTCGCGGGAACTCCGTGGTGTGGGACTCGGCTGATAATCGCCATGCTCTGCGACTGCTCGAGAGCAGCGCAGCACAGGTCGCTGCATTGCACTACCCAGTCGGCGCAGCACCAGCGATACCTGACCAACTCGGACGCGTGGAACGCGTGCACTTCGCTTCTTGGCAACTCGGTTGGATCGTGCGTCGCGGCAATCCGGCTGGCTTCTCGACCGCGGAAGCGCTCGGTAGCGGGCGCCTGCGGTTGGCGAACCGGCCCGTGGGAGCGGGGACAAGAACACTGCTTGACCGTCTGCTCCGTGAGTACCAGGTCGATCCGGACACTGTACCGGGTTACGATTCGACACTTGCGGGCCATATGGAAGTGGCAATGGCGGTGACATCGGGATTGGCTGATGTCGGAATCGGTATTGCGAGTGCAGCGGCCCAAGTGGGCGCGGACTTCCTGCCGATTCAGTCAGAAGTATGTGAACTGTTGATTCCCCAGACGGTGCTCGCCGACGATGGGGTTACCACTCTACTGGATGTCCTGTCGCACGACCGGTTTCGCTGGGATTTAGGGCGGTACGGTCCATACGATGTGAGTCGGACAGGAAGTTCAATGGTCGATTAAATGGAGGCGCAAAGATGAAGACAGTACATAGATGGGCTACGGCAGTCAGTCTCACCGCGGCGGCTGCACTGGTGGTGGCTGGTTGTGGCACCGCAGGGGGTGCAAACAACGGTGCGGTAGCGAGCGGCACGTCGAACGCGGCATCGGCGAATACAGCCGAGCCCGGCAGTTCGGCAGCAGCAGGCGGCACCGCATTTGTCGCGTACGCCGGTTCACTTCAACTCGCAAACGACCAGTACGTCGGGCCCGCCTTTACGAAGGCGACCGGGATAAAATACCAGGGGCAAGGCAATGGAGCGCTTGCGCAGGCGCAGTTGATCGCTTCGAATGAAGTGACACCGAACGTGTTCATGAGCATCGGGACTGCGCCAATCCAGGTGATCGACCCGAAGTTCACGACTTGGAGCGTGGGCTTTGCGAGTTCACCCATCGTAATCGCCTATTCGCCCCAGAGCCCGTACGCGAGTCAACTACATGCAATCGCAAAGGGAAGAGAACCGCTCACGAAGCTGTTCAGTCTGATGGAACAGCCAAACTTCCACCTCGGTCGCACCGACCCCAACATTGACCCGCAGGGGCAAGCGTTCATTTTCATGCTGCGCCTTGCTGAACAAGAACTGCACTTGCAAAAGGGCACTGCGCAGAAGATTCTCGGTAGCGTCAACAATCCAAAGCAAATTTTCTCGGAAACGTCCATCCTGTCTCGTCTGCAAGCCGGTCAGCTAGACGCGAG
Source organism: Bacillota bacterium (assembly GCA_021816665.1). Taxonomy (GTDB): domain Bacteria; phylum Bacillota; class Bacilli; order Alicyclobacillales; family Alicyclobacillaceae; genus Alicyclobacillus_L. Next base: position 7,165 of record JAKAXI010000031.1, read on the forward strand.
CAGTGCTTATCTGCCGGAAGCAGTTGAACGCAAACTCCCGTATATTACGCTGCCAAACACGATTAACCTCGGTGACCCAGCTGATGCTTCCCTCTATGCCACACAGAGCCTCAAAATCGCTGGCGGCAAGGTCGCGAAGGGAGCTCCCATTGAAGTTTATATTTCTGCGCTGAAAGGAACGCCCGATACCGCGGCGGGTGAGGCGTTTGTGAAGTTTGCGCTGTCTCCCGCTGCGCAGGCACTGTACAAACAGCAGGGTTACACGCTGACAAAACCGCTCGTGTTCGGCGCGCAATCGGACATTCCGGCACCCATTGCGCAGGAGATCGCGAAGCTGAAAGCACAGTGAAGCGTACCTCTCGCCATGTCTGGTGGCTGATCCCGCTGGCCCTGCTCACTGCCATCTTCCTGCTCGTGCCCCTCGCAGCACTAGCTGGTCACGTGTCGTGGCGCGCGTTTGGACAGGCGTGGACAAACGGAGGCGCTGCAGCGCTCAGAACATCGCTTGTGTCGAGTGTGGTGGCGCTGGTCGTCATCCTTGTCTTCGGGACGCCCCTCGGTTGGTTGTTGGCGCGCAGAGACAGTGCCTTCTGGAGGATGGTCGAGTACTTGATGCTGATCCCGCTGCTTATGCCGCCGCTTGTCATCGGCCTCTTACTGGTGTTCTTTTATGGACCCTACGGCGCGATTGGCGCGGTGCTCACAAAGTTCGGGTGGACTGCGACGAATAGCTTGTTAGCGGTGGTCCTCGCAGAGATCTACGAGGCGATGCCGTATTACGTGTTCTCGGCACAAGCCGCGTTCAGCCAGGTCGACACGGGCTTGGAGCGGGCGTCGCTATTGCTTGGTGCATCACCCGCCGAGACGATGCGCCGGATCACGCTGCCACTCGCACTGCCTGGACTCTCCGTCGGATTCGCAATGGCCTTTGCGCGGGCGATCGGGGCGTTTGGCGCCGTGATCGTGATGGCGTATTATCCGAACACACTGCCTGTGCGCGTGTGGATCGCGCTGCAAGAGCAAGGCCTGCCGGCCGCGTTGCCGCTCGCAGTGTTTCTGCTGTTGGCCGCGTTGCCACTTCCGCTCGTCGCAGTCTTGTGGAGGAGGGGTCGCCATGCTCCGCGTCTCTTGTAGCATCCCGCGGCGGTTCTTCACTGTGGAAGCGGAGTTCGATGTGAAAGCGGGGGAGGTGTTCGCGCTGTTTGGCCCGTCTGCTGCTGGTAAGACGAGTGTGCTCTCGGCCGTCGCTGGATTCGAGACGGCAGCGACTGGCCGCATTCAGGTAGATGGAGTGACGTGGCTTGACACCACGGCGCGTCCTTTTGTCTACGTGCCGGTCTGGAAGCGAAAACTCGGCTATGTGGAGCAGGCTGCGCGTCTGTTTCCACACTTGACGGTGCGGCAGAACATCCTCTACGGCTTGCGCGAGGCGTCAGGGAACTTCGCAGCGAATCTGATCGAACAGTTTGGTCTCGAATCTGTTCTCAATGTGCGTCCGGACGGACTGTCCGGAGGCCAACAACAACGGGTCGCGCTTGCCCGTGCGTTGGCGCCACAACCACGCCTGCTACTTCTCGACGAGCCGCTTGCTGCGCTTGATTGGGCCACGAGGCGAGCGCTCCAGGACCTGTTGCGCGAGGTCAACCGGACACTCGGGATCACTATCGTGATCGTCACACATCAACTGTCTGAAGCGGAGCGCCTGGCGAGTCGCATGGCGGTCATGGAAGATGGGCGAATTCTCCAACAAGGTCCGACAGCAGATATGGTCTTGCGTCCCGCGAGCTGGGATGTGGCGCGGCGCGTCGGATACACCGCACGGCTGCGATTGGAATCCGGGAGGGTGGTCGGTGTGCACCCCGAGCGCGTAGTCATCGGCGCCTACCGAGACCGCGGGCCAGTCCTTTCGGGGCTGGTTACTGCGGACGGGTTTTCGGAAGGCAGGCGGGTAATCACGGTGGACGTTGCGCACTTTGGGACAGACGCGGGGGGGAGTCCCGCTCTAACCGGAGGGCTGAGAGTGGGGGCACCCAGTGGGCCAGGTACGGAGCCAAGTGGAGGAGCCGAACCGGATTTGAGCGCAGGACCAACTACGCGTTTGGTCATCTCAGCGCATCCGCTTGACGCAGCCAGTGTCGGCGCCAGGGTCGACTTGACACTGTTAGAACCGCCCGAGTTTCGATGAAAGTCCGCGAGTATAAATCTACCAGACCTCTATTCCATTCCAGGTAAGTTGTGGTAGGATAAGGTATGTAAAGCGAATGAACTCGATGGGGGCGTGTTAACTCGGTGTTGCGACGCAACAGACAACAGCAGAAAGTCGACCGGAGATCACCTGACGTGGCTGCTCGCGATGTGTTGAACGTCGAGCAACTATCTGCCATTGAGCGCAATGACTTACTGATTCGCTGGCACTACACGTTGGAGAAATTTGAGGGACTTGTCGAGTACTTGGCGGTCAAACGATTCGAACGGCAAACGCTCGAAAAGGTGGAACGGCTGATTGGCAAGGAAGCGCAAGACCGCCTGCACGCGATGGGACTCCGGACGATTGAGAAATCTCTCTATCTTGCGTTGAAGGATGCCGAGTACGAAGAGCGCGAGCGCAAGGCAAAGCGAGAACAGCAACAGTAGGTTGGGAGCACCTGTAGGATGAAGTTGTATGTAGCATGAAGTTGCGGAACAGTCCCAGTGTGGCGAAATGCCGCCACTAAGGGCTGTAGTTGTGCCGGAGTCGCCCTTTTCCTCCAGAACAGGGCGGCTCTTTATTATTGAATAGAGAGTCCAAAGTCCGCTGGTTGACATAACTATCCCCGTAAGGAGTTCAAAACTCGCTATCCGCTCAGGAACACAACTTGACCGGCTTGTCTACAGTTCACCCCTCCCTCTTTGTGTCATATGTATGACTGTCTGTCTCGAACTCCGACAGACATCGTGTGCGAGTTCGGCAGCAGAGGAGGGATTGGGTGTCGCCAAATCTGAAGGGGCAACCAAGGTCACGAGGAAAGACGGGCGACGGGCTAAAGCGAAGCATGACCAGTCGACAGGTGCAGATGCTCGCGATTGGCGGAGTCATTGGCGTCGGGTTGTTCTACGGCGCAAGCGTGGCTGTGAAGTTGGCAGGACCTGCCGTGATTATCGACTTCGCGATCTGCGGCCTGATTGTAGCCATCGTCATGCGCAGTCTCGCAGAGATGACCGTGGAACGCCCGGTCTCCGGGTCATTCAGTCAGTACGCGCAAGACTTGCTCGGTGCTCGGACGGGCTTCATAACTGCCGGTATGTGGTGGTTCTTTTGGGTTGCAACGGTCATGTCTGAACTAGCCGCGATTGGCAAACTGGTCGAATTTTGGGCACCGGCATTTCCCGCCTGGCTGCCTGGGCTGATTGCGCTCATTCTGTTCACTGTCTCGAATCTGCTGACGGTGAAAGTGTTCGGCGAACTAGAGTACTGGTTCGCGATTCTGAAGGTACTCGCGGTGCTTGTGTTTATGGTCTTCGGTGCGCTCATCATCGCAACTGGTGCGTTCAATCACGGACATGCGCTGTGGTTCACTAACCTGTATGTGCATCGAGGCTTTTTCCCGAACGGCATCCTCGGTTTGGCGATGGGGATCTCGCTCGTCGTACAGGCCTATGCTGGAGTCGAGACACTCGCCGTCGAATCAGGGGAGACAGCGAACCCGGAGCGAAACGTCCGCCGAGCGTTCAACACGGTGACGCTTCGCATCGCCATTTTGTACGTCGGTTCGGTTTTTATCATGCTCTGTGCCTTCCCCTGGACTTACCTGATCGGACACTCTGGAAGTCCCTACGTACTTCTCTTTGCGAAAATTGGCATTCCCGTCGCAGCCGGATTGGTCAACCTCATCATCATCCTGTCGGGGCTGTCCTCATGTAATACCGGTCTCTACGGCGGCAGCCGTATGCTCTTCAGCAATGTAGCAGGCAGTCGTTTTGAGAAAGTGGTCGGGCGCCTAAACAAGCGCCATGTGCCGCACGTGGCGGTGTGGCTGACCGCAGCTGCGATCGCGGTCGGGATCGTCATCACGTACCTCGCGCCGAACAATGTCTACGTGTGGATCACGAGCGCATCTGCGTTTGCGGACTTGTGGGTGTGGGGAATCATCCTGGTCAGTGAGATGGTGTTTCGGAACCGTGCGCGTGCGACCGGGCGGACGCTGAAGTTTCCCGTTCCACTGTGGCCTGTCACGCCGATTCTCGGGCTCATCCTGCTCGTCGCTTCGTTTGTTGCGATCGTTGTATCGCCGCTCACGCGAGTGTCGGTGTTTGCAGGCGTGGCGTTCCTCGTCTTGCTCTGGCTCTATCACGTTGTGACGACAGGGCGTAACAGAGGGAA
>JAKAXI010000319.1 GCA_021816665.1 Bacillota bacterium
TCTGACGAGCGCGGCGATGTGAACCCCGCCGGTTTCGTGAAAGACGGTAGCGGCGTTATCGAGGTCCTGCATGACCCGGAAAACATCGTCTGGCGTCACCGTCACAGGGTCGTCGACGCGCTTGGCGGTCTGCGCATCGTTCGTGAAGTAGAAGGTCTGCCGCATCTTCCCGCAGCACGAGGCGATGTAGCGTTTGTTGTAAAAGTCCTGATTGAAGTTGATGTTGCTCGTCGTGCGCACACGCACCGTGCCCTGCAGGCGACTGAGCTGTACGGATTCCACTTGGTCGATTGACCGAATGACCCCTTCCGAGGCGAGAAAGCCGATCGCCAAGTCCTCCATGTACTCTGGCGTACAGACCACGGTCGCGAGTTCGCGGTCATTGACGAACACAGTCAGCGCGTACTCACTGGCGACTTCATCGATATCCGGTTGAAACCCCGCGCTCCCGTAACGCACGACTTCGACCCCCGCCGTGATCGGAAGTCCATCTTCTCCCTGGCGCGATGCACTTTCTAGCCCCAGTTTTGCTCTGTCTCTGGCCATGGCGACACCCTCCCCCGGATGTTAAAAAGCCTTCGCCGAAACGGCGAAGGCATTTTGTCGAGCCGGATGCAATCGCTCCGACGCAACGGGTCATTGTCGAGCACTTGTCCGTACTGGACCTGCTTTTATAGACGCGTTACGTTTGCAGCCTGCAGCCCGCGCTGACCCTCTTCCACGTCGAACTCCACTTGGTCGCCCTCGTTCAGAGTGCGGAAACCTTGGGAGTTGATGGCGGAAAAGTGAACGAACACGTCGTTACCGCCGTCCTCCGGCGTGATGAACCCATAGCCTTTTTCCGAGCTGAACCACTTAACAGTACCTCTCACTTAAAGTCCTCCTGTACGCATCCGAGCTACCATTCCGAGCTACCATGACGCGCGATGAAATCTGTACTTCGACCTTATTATAGGCTTTTACAGCGAAGATTGATACACGCGAGCGCAAATTCGTCCGAAATTCTTTTCTACACGCACTGTCGAACGCTGTCGGATCAAGCGGTTGATGCGCTCATCTCTGTCGAAAATTAGTTGCTTGTGCCGCAACAAACCTGTGCGGACTACTCGAGAAACGCCGCGTGTAGCTCTTTGACGGCCCGCTCCACGGCGTCGGCCTGGACGATACACGAAACTTTGATCTCGGACGTGCTGACCATCGCGATCGGAATATCTGCCCCGGCCATCACCTCGAACATCTGCGCGGCGACGCCAGGATTGCTAATCATGCCAGCTCCCACAATCGAGACCTTGCCAAGCCCCGTCTCGCAGACGACGTCGTGAAAGGACAGCTCCGGCTGCAAGTCCCGCACAATCCGGACAGTCCGGTCCGCATCCTCTTCCTTGACGGTAAACGAGACGTCGACTACATCCGGTCCGACGACGCTCTGGACGATCACGTCGACATTGACCCCGTCCGACGCTAGCCGCTTGAACACCGTCGCCAGGCCGTGACGCTGCAGCGGCACGCCGACTACTGCCACACGCGCGACTTCGCGCTCAAACGCGATCCCCGTCACGGCCTCGCGAAGTTCAAATCCCGATGTCGCTTCCATGACAACCGTCCCTTCCTCATCGTGAAAACTTGAACGCACGACCAACCGGACGCCGAACTGTTTCGCGTTCTCAACCGCGCGGGGGTGCAACACTTGAGCGCCAAGCGTCGCGAGTTCGAGCATCTCGTCGTGCGAAATGGTCTCCAGTTTGCGCGCTGCTTTGACTACCCGCGGGTCGGTTGTGTAGACCCCTTTGACATCGGTGTAGATCTCGCACAGGTCCGCCTCCAGCGCCGCCGCCACCGCGACCGCGCTGGTGTCCGAGCCGCCGCGGCCAAGCGTCGTCACGCGGTCGCCGCTGATGCCCTGAAAGCCGGTGATGACCGGGACGATGCCTTGTCCGATGACACGGTTCAGAGCGTCACTGTCAATGTGGAGTAAACGTGCGTTGCCATGCACAGGCTCGGTGAAAATACCAGCCTGCCAGCCCGTAAACGAGCGCGCCTGCATACCCCGCTTTTGCAAGGCCATCGCGAGCAAGGACGCCGACACCTGCTCACCCGTGGACAAGAGCGCATCCATCTCGCGCGGGTCTGCCTCCCGGGTAATCGCCTTCGCCAAACTGACGAGTTCGTCGGTGGTGTGTCCCATCGCGGACACGACGACGGCACAGGAATGCCCGGCCGCGACGGTGCGCGCCACCCGGTCAGCGACGGCCTCGATGCGCTCGACCGAACCGACCGAAGTTCCCCCGTACTTCTGTACAATTAACAAGTCGCCCACTCCCAGCGATCGCGGTCTTGTTCTGCCGCTTTTGTCTTATCGTCGCGCCAATGGCGCGTACGGTCAAGAACCTGGTGTTGCCAGAACGGTTTTCGCGAGTTGGAGCTGAAACTGCACTGCCTCTGGCGCTGTGCCGCCGCGCGACTTGCGCGCTGCCACCACAGCCTCCGGCGTGATCCGCTCGTAGATGTCAGGCTC
>JAKAXI010000032.1 GCA_021816665.1 Bacillota bacterium
CGAGAATGACCTCAGTGGCAAACATCACACCGCCGATGGGGGCGTTGAACGTGGCAGCAATACCGGCTCCGGCTCCGCACGCGACCATCAGGCGCAGATACCGTTCCGGGAGACCGAGGTACTGACCAAAGATTGAGCCGAACGCAGAGCCAATCTGCACGATGGGGCCTTCGCGCCCGACCGAACCGCCGGACCCGATGTTAAGCGCTGAGGCGATTGACTTCACGACGACCACGCGGCCGCGGATCTTGCTCCCGTTTTCGGCGATGGCTGCCATGACCTCCGGGACACCGTGACCTTTTGCCTCTGGCGCGAAGTACTTCACAATGAAACTGACAATAATTAGGCCAATGACAGGTAAAAGCAGTACGTCGGCGCGTCCCATAAACGAAAACTGAGGCTTCAACTGCCCAAAAAACAGGAATTGAAACACTTTGATGAGTTTCCGGAAGCCGACCGCTCCAAATCCACCGGCCAGCCCGATCAACACAGCATAAAGGAGCAACACCAATGGCTCTGGTATCAAGTATGTGAGACGCCCGTGCACACCTTTGCGAGGCGTGGGGGGCTGTTTGGCTGACGATTGTTTTCCTGCGCTACGGTTCGTTATAGCACTGTCTGTAGTCGTGGGTGTCGCGTTCCCAGACACTACGTCTCCCCCCTCCCTCTTTGCGCGCGTTTAGACCCGTGGTCGACCCTGCACCACTTTGACGTGACGAATTTCCGGGTCATCCGGCCCTTGCACCGGCAACCCTGCCCGTAAGTTTTCCTCAATATAGTCTATGTTGTCCTGTGTAACGACTTCACCCGGCAGCAGAATGGGAATGCCCGGGGGATAGACCATGATCATCTCCGCGATCGTTCGCCCAACCGATTCACCGATTGGCACGACTTCCGTCTTGGCGTAAAACGCCTCGCGTGGCGACATCCTCAACTCGGGCATGGACGGCGCCTGCACAGGCATCAAGTGCAGGTCTGTGCGGTCGCGGTACGACGCCGCGATATTCGACAGTGCGTCGACCAACTGGTCTACGTCGTCCTTCGTGTCACCCCAGGAGATAATGCACAAAATGTTGTATAGGTCGCTCAACTCGACCTCAATATTGAACTCTTCTCGCAGCATTCGCTCCACGTCGTACCCACGCAGTCCCAGCTTGCGGACCGACACTGTGAGTTTCGTGGGGTCAAGCGCAAAGGTCGCGCTGTCGGTGAGAATTTCTTTGCCGACGCAGTACAGCCCCTCAATGTCGTTGATCCGCTTGCGCGCATTCTCCGCCAGCGCAATCGCGGTGGCTATGCGCTCATGCCCAAACAGCGCGAGCTCTCGCCGAGCCACGTCCAGCGACGCGAGCAGGAGATAAGATGTGGACGTCGTCGTGAGCATACTCATCACGACTTGCACGTGCCTTGGATCGACTAGCCCCGCACGAACATTGAGTACGCTCGACTGCGTCAGAGACCCGCCTAGCTTGTGCACGCTGGTGGCGGCCATGTCTGCTCCTGCATCCATTGCCGACACCGGCAGGTCGCTGTGAAAGTGCGTCAACACACCGTGCGCCTCATCGACAAGCACTGGCACCCCCCGCCGATGCGCAGCTTCAACAATCGAGACTAAATCCGCAGAAACGCCGAAGTAGGTCGGATTAATGACGACCAGTGCCTTTGCGTCAGGGTGTGCCGCTAAACCCGCTTCCACGACTTCGACGGACAGCCCGTGGGCAATCCCTAGATTTGTGTCAACTTCCGGGTGCAAGAACACTGGCCGCGCATCAGCCAACATAATCGCTGTCAATACGGACTTGTGCACATTGCGCGGGACAAGGATTGTATCTCCGGGTCCAACCGTAGACAGTACCATGGCCATAATCGCCGTGCTTGTGCCTTGGACAGAGAAATATGTCGCGTCCGCGCCGAACGCTTCGGCTGCCAATTCCTGCGCCTGCTTGATCGCGCCTGTCGGGTGATGCAAGTCGTCGAGGGGCGCGATGTTGATGAGGTCAAGGGCCAAAGCATCTTCGCCCATCAACTGTTGAAACGTCGGCTCCATCCCGCGTCCGCGCTTGTGCCCGGGGATGTGGAACTGCACGGGCTGTCTGGCCGCGTGCCGAAGGAGCGTACTGAAAAGCGGTGTCTCTTGCTGTGGCAACCTGCCGCCCTCCTGTTCCTGACCGGGCACAGACGCTGAAGCGGTCTGCCACGGCTGCTCCGGTTGTCCCTGTTTCGCTTCGAGGTCTATGTGTGTCGTCATGAGGCGTCCGTCTCTGTGACCGCAGCCTTCAAGTCGTGAGCGGCGTGAGTCCACAACTCCGGTCGAACCGACTGTAGAAAATTGACCAGTCGCGACTTCACCTCAACCGGGACGCGCGATACATCTACTTGGCCCTTCACTGCTTTTTCCATCTGGTTGACTTGCTCGGCGAGCGACTTATACCCCACTTTAGCCGTTTCATCTAAGTGCAGAGCGAACGTCGTTAAGCCGTAGTAACCCTGAACCCCACCTTCGAATCTGTGCAAGGTCACCCAAAACCCCCATACAAGGCGCGGGTCCGGCACTTCGTCGAGGTTTTTCACGAACTGCATGCCGCGTTCAAGGTTGCTCTTCCCGTGGATCGCGCCGTTGTCGATGAACACCCGTTCGCCATCCACAAACACAACTGACAACCCCCGCATCGAGTCGTCCACACCTGACCCATGTTTGGATTGACTTGTCAGGTTTAACTTCTGCATGCGCGACCCTCCCTGTGACATGAGAATGAGACGTCTCCGTAGACGTCCAGTCTACATTCTACCCCGACTCTCGCGCGATGTCACATACCTCTGCATGTTCCTTTTCGAACAGGGAAAGTTAGTGGCAAAACCAGACTGGAAAGCAAGGGGAGGACTATGACCGACTTGAAACGGCTGTGGGTTGGCTTGGCGGGCGCCGTCGTCGCGTTCGCCAGTTTAGGCCCGACGGCAAACGCACAAGTGTACACCATCGACAACACCGCTCAGCCGGCTGTAATCCGCGTCGCCATCCGGGGTCTCAACCCAAGCGGCGAACCAGACCCGCGCGGGCGCATTGAATGGGTGCAGACCGTTCCGTTCGAACAGTACTGCGAAGATGTGCTGCCAAACGAGTGGATTCCTTCGTGGAACACCGAGTCACTGAAGGCCGGAGCGATGGCCATCAAGATGTTCGCCTGGTACCACCACTTGCACCCCGTTACGATCGATGGGTTCACGTTTGACGTGGACAACACCGTGAATTTCCAAACGTTTCGCTACATGTCTGAGCAACCGATGACAAACCGCGCTGTGCAGGCTGTCCGCAGGTTTGCGTACGTCCGGCCGGACGGCGAGATCATCGAACTGAACTACCGCGCCGGCAACCCACAAGACCCAAACTGGCAGTACCGCAACGCGCAGAAAATGGCCCAGTGGGGCAGCGAGTACTGGGCAGAACAAGGCCGCAATTACGTTCAGATTCTGCAGTTCTACTACATGGACCGTGCGCTTCGTCAGTACGGTTGAGGAGCATAGAGACAGTGTTTGACCGTAAAGGAGGCTGTTTTGTGAGTCGTCACGTTCCCATCAAGCAGATTGTCCGAATCAGCGCAGGAGCCCTCGCAGCGACTGTGCTGTCACTTTCGATGTTGCCCTCTGCCGACCTGCTTGGCGCACAACACCTTTGGGGCGCAGAGACAGCACAAGCGGCGACTGGAACACAAGCGCCTGTGGGCCAAAACACTCTACAAGGTGTGCAACCGGGCGTCGCCCCAGGTGGAACCGGGGCACCTCCCGCACAACCTGCGCCGCCTCGAGCCACCACGCCTACGCCGGGAACTGCACAGCCCACACAACCCGCGCCGCCACCCCCACCCACACCTACACCGGGACCTGCTCCAGAGACATCACCGTCTGTACCGAGCCTAGATAAACCTTGGCCGCGAAGCGCAAAGTTGCGGATCAAAGTGATCGACGGTCGGAGCCTCAAACCCCTGGCCGGGGCAGAAGTGGTCGTCATTGAGAGCGAACAACGCCTGCGCACCGATCAGGACGGATATACACCGTGGTTTGACGCGCCGTTGATCCGGGACCCGCGCTACCGCCCTATGGTCCAGGAACTGCATGGGCAACTCGGCGTGATCGCCTATAAGAACGGGTATCGGGATTCCGTTCACATGGGCATTCGCCTGAACCCGGGCGTCGAGTCAGAGACCACGGTCTGGATGTACAAGCTTGGCCCCGGCGACGTGCGGATCGAACCCGTTTTGTACCAAGAGCCGTTCCATCATCTCTGGCTGATCCGACTCGCCGACCGATATCGCGACCGCAGCCAGTTAGGAGAAGGATTTCAGAAACCCTAAAGAAGACAGTCTGGCAGACGGAGCGCCGCATGCACCTGCGCGACGCGCTCCGCTGCTTCTGCCAACCGTCCTTCTGGCGTCAACAAGCCAATACGGACGTGGTTGTCCCCTTGTTCACCAAAACCACGTCCAGGCGCAACCGCCACATCGACCTGCTCGAACAGCAGGTCAGCGTACTCTGACGAGTTGAGTCCCGTTGGGACAGGCATCCAGGCAAAAAACGAGCCTTTTGGCGGAGGACAGTGGATTCCGTGGGCAGTGAGCGCACCGACCCACGCGTTTCGGCGACGTTCATATGTCGCCCGGAGGTCACGGACGCAGTCCTGCGGTCCTAGCAGCGCGGCAATTGCCGCGCGTTGGACTGCCGGAAAAAGAGAGACGTAGTAGTGGTCTTGCAGCAGGTTAATCGCTGCGATCACGTCCCGCCGACCGACCGCAAACGCCACTCGCCAGCCGGCCATATTGAACGTCTTGCTCAGTGTGTAGATCTCGATGCCAGCCTCTTTGGCTCCCTCTGCTTGCAGAAAGGACGGCGGCTTGACGCCATCAAAACCAATCGCGCCGTACGCAAAGTCGTGGACCACCAGTGTACCGTGGCTGCTCGCGACTTCGGCGCACTTGGCAAAGTAATCAAGCGTGGCAACTGCACCTGTTGGGTTGTTGGGGTAGTTGAGAAAGAGCAGTTTCGCTTTTTGCCAGTCCGTTGTGGACACCGCCTCGAGGTCAGGCAGAAAGCGGTTGTCCGGCGTGAGCGGGAGTTTTACCATCCGTCCCCCCGCGAGCGCAACCCCACTCCAGTAGTCGGGATAACCAGGGTCCGGGACCAGCGCAACGTCGCCAGCGTCTAGGTAAATCTCGCTAAGTTCGACGAGTCCAGCCTTGCCCCCGAACAGAATCGCTACCTCATGCTCCGGATGCAGGGTCACCCCATATTCGCGCAAGTAAAATTCCGCTACGGCTTCTTTCAGCGACGGCAGACCGGAAAACGGCGCATAGCGGTGTGTTGCCGGGTCAAGTGCAGCTTCTCGCAGCGCCTCGACGATGTGCGACGCAGTCGGCAGGTCCGGGTTTCCCTGACCCAGGTTAATGACGTCGCGTCCCGCCTGCACCGCCTGCAGCACTCGGCTGCTGAGTTGCGCAAAAAACTGTTCTGGTAAGCGCTCCATCCGCTTTGCCATTTGCAATCCCATGCATACTCCTCCATAGACAGCGTGTCCAGGAGGACTTTCCGCTGTCGAATCAACGTTCAAACTTCGCCACAATCTCCGCAGCACCCGTGTCGTCGCCTGCCAACTCTTTTGCGGTCGCTTCACTTCCCCACGACTGAAGCGCAGCCAGGGCGTCATCGTAGGAATTGTACAAGGTCGGGTACGAGTAGCCCGCAGGGTGTCTCTCGCAATTTTGAATGACGACTTGCCATGTTCCTTCGCTGGTCTGATGGACTGCATACGGCAGTCCATGAATTTCTCGCATTGGCACGCCTCGAAAGCGCATCACTGGCGGTCCCTCCATGTTCACTAGATACCGCTAGCGTGTCCCTGCCGCCATGAGGGTATGTGGCGTCGTTGGAGGTGTCAGTTGAAGCGCAGACGCTTCTTTCGAACTGCAACGGAGAGTGCAATGCCAATCGCCATGTAATCGATGATGAGCGAACTGCCGCCATAACTGATAAACGGCAGCGTGATGCCGGTTGCTGGACTCAAGTACATATCCATGCCGATGTTCTCGAACACCTGGAAGGCAAACATGCCGACGATGCCAATCACGATGTAAGTGCCGAATGTATCGCGAGCGGTGGCCGCAATTCGAGTCATGCGGTAGAAGACGACAAGAAACATGAGCACAAGAACACTCGCGCCCACAAAACCAAACTCTTCACCGATACCAGTGAAGATGTAGTCAGTCCACTGGTTTGGCACCCATCCCCCACTCGTCTCAATTCCGCTGAATAATCCCTCGCCGAAGATCTGCCCGGAGCCAATCGCCATCTGCGAGTAGTGCACTGCGTATCCGCTGCTGTTCAGAGCCGTGTTCGGATTGAGCCAGGTGATGATGCGTTCGAGCTGAAACTGGTGGATGATTTTATGCTTGACCAGAAAGTTGTGCGTCAAGAAGTACGTCGCCTGGTGCGGGTACTGTACTGCTGCGACTGTGATGCCGCCGATGACGATCACCATGATGAGTGACAGCACGATGAACTGCGACCGCTTTACGTAAGCAGCCACCAGCGTCATGAAGATCGCAAAGATGACAAGCGCCTGCCCAAGAGCTGGCTCTTTGTAAATGAGCCCAAAGGGTACGATCATCAAAATCCACATCGGCCATGTCTTGACGAAGCGGTAATCCGGCAACTCAGCTTCGTCGTTGTCGGCCATGAGGCGCGCGACGACGAGGATGAGCGCCAGCTTCATCAACTCGGACGGTTGAAACTCGAGTGGACCGAGCGGGATCCAACTGTGTGCCCCGGCCACTCTCGGCATAGCGTACACAGCGAGCAACAAAAACAAGGTCACTCCGTAGATCCACCAGCTGTACTTACGCAGCACCTGGTAATCGACGACGGTCATGACAAACATCATGATAATCCCGAGCACCTCAAAGGCAATCTGCTTTGTCAACACATGGGGTGGGACGGTACCGTTTGGCGCCGTCGGTTTTCCGTAGGTCACCGCGAGCAATACAAGGCAGCCGTATCCGGCCAGCAGAACCATCATCCCAATGAGCGTGAAGTCCAGTTGTCTAAAATTCCTGCGCAAAATATCCACAGGGAGCCTCCTGATACAAAACGCCGACTCTGTCAGCGTGTGTTGGGTGAACAGCACCTTTGGGTCAACAGCCTAGTGTTTCTTATTATCCCGGATTTGCGGCGTCTGGTCTACCTTCCAATTGATAACTTCTGTCTAACCCGCGGACAATCTGTGCATTCGCCGCGACAATCGGGCCGATGCCCCATAGACTGTGGCAGAAAGGAGGCAGATGTCCATGATCAAGCGCGATGATGTGACGTCGCTCGTCGGCAAACAGGTTTCCTGCCACACCCACTTTGGGGTGTTTCACGGCGTCATCGTCCACTGCACGGAGGAACACATCATTCTTGCACCGATGTTTGCACACCACGTACCTGCTGGACCGGCGCCATACCCCATACACGCCCGCACCGACGATGCGCAAGGTCGGTGGGGACCGGGTGGTTACGGACCAGGCCCGGGCGGACCAGGCGGTCCCGGTGGACCTGGTGGAGGCGGTTGGCACATTGCCGTGCCACTCGCTGCCATTATCGGTGTCACCGCGATCGGTATGCACTGGTTCTAATCGTGCGAGCGCCACCTTCTCGTGTGGTCACTCAGCAGGGGATTTGCGATGAGCGTCGAATTCTTCCCTGATTGTGGGACACTGCATAAGGAAGGTGGCGCACTTGCAAGCAGAACGGCACCAGCCCGACTACATCCTGCTGTTTACTGTGGTCATTCTGTGCGCGGTCGGTGTCGTCACAGTTTACTCGGCGAGCACATATTTCGCTTTAGACAGCGGTCTTGCTCCAAACCACTACGCGGTTAGACAGTTGATTGCCTCATTTCTTGGCTTGGCACTCATGTTCGGTGTCGCCCAAATTAGCTACACCGTTTGGTATCGCTGGGCCCCTCGGTTCATGTTCGGCGTTCTGGGGCTGTTGACCCTGGTTCTTATTCCGGGCATTGGCATATCCAAACTGGGCGGCCGCCGCTGGCTCGGCCACGGCAGTCTGACCTTTCAGCCGTCCGAGTTCGCGCTCATCATTTTAGCTATCTATCTGGCGTTCTTTTTTAGCAAGCAAGTTACATTTGCTGACGATTTTCGCCGCGGACTCCTGCCGGCGTTGGTTGTCACCGGACTCAACTTCGGACTCGTTTTTCTGGAGCCCGACATGGGGACTGCGTTGACCCTCCTCGGAATCGGCCTCATTGTCGCGATTGCGTCCGGAGCGCGTCTGAAACCACTGCTGATTTTCATCGGAGCTGCCTTTCCCGTCTTGTTGGGACTGGCCCTTGGCTCCCATTATCGCTCAAGCCGGATCACGGCGTTTTTGCACCCTTTTCCAGAAACTGCGAGCACGTACCAGCTGTTACAAGGCTGGACTGCGATCACCAACGGTGGACTGTTTGGTCGCGGCTTTGGCATGAGCATTGAGAAGACTGGGTATTTGCCTGTCCCGCACATCGATTTCATTTTCCCCGTCTTTGTCGAGGAGTGGGGCGTTGTTGGGGCCATGGCCCTGTTGACGGTGTTTGGTGTCTTGATTTGGCGTGGGTTTTGGATCGCGCGACACGCCAAAGACCGGTTTGGCGCGGTGCTCGCGGTCGGTCTCACGTCCATTATTACGGTGGGCGCGTTTATCAACCTAGGTGCCGTTACCGGCCTGTTACCTGTGACAGGCATTCCGCTCCCCTTTATCAGTTATGGCGGAACGTCTCTGGTGATGAGTCTGCTCGCGATGGGAATGCTGCTCTCGATCTCGCGCTACACACTTGACGAGATCCCCGAGTCAGATGAACTGGCAACGGTCATCGAGGTCAGCGAAGCGCGCGAGCGCCTTGCGGCTCGCAGTGGATTTTCAACTGCCAAAGATCGCTCAAAGCAACGTGTAGCGTCTGTCGAGCGCCTTCGCCCAAAGCGCACTTCCAACAAACGTGCACCGAGCCACGGCACATGGCGAGCTTCGGACGAAGTGGCAGCGACGCGAGAGAAGGCGAGTAAGAGTCGCGCCACGCGCAGTACAGCGAAGCGCGCCACCTCGTCCACTGCACGCGGTTCTTGGTCCGGTACCCGCTCTTCCGCGAAGGGATCGGAGATCTCACGTAGCCGCGCCAGTGGTCAGTCAACCCGGACGTCGGACCGAAACAGCAACTATCGGTCGACGAATCAATCGGGCATGACTTGGCGTGAACGCAATCAACGCGGTCAGGAACTGCGCCGAGACAAGCCCGGTTCGAAAAAGAGTTTGTTCCGAAGGGATCGGTGATTTGTGTGACTAAAAATCTTCCCCCAAGCCCCGTCTCGCTCGGCGACAATGTGTGGATGATCGACCTCTTGGAGCAAGGGGTTCCGTATCGTACGGCCGCCTACTTGATTCAGGATGACCAACCGACGCTCATTGAAACCGGGTCGTCACTGTCGCACGACTTGCTCGTGGCGGCTCTTGCCGAACTCGGAGTGAAGCCGACTGACCTTGCGTACGTCATTGTCACGCACGTCCACCTCGATCACGCAGGTGGCGCCGGGCACATGATGCAAGCCGCGAGAAATGCGACACTCGTCTGTCATCCGCGTGCGGGGCGTCACATGGTCGACCCGAGTAAGCTGTGGGGAGGCGCCGAGCAGGTGTACGGCGAGCAACTCGCAAAACTGTTCGGTTCCATCATCCCTGTACCGTCTGAGCGAGTTCTCATTCGCGATCATGAAGAGACACTGTCGATTGGCTCACGCACATTGACCTTTTACGATTCTCCCGGGCACGCCAAGCACCACTTTACGATTTTCGACGACCTGGCGCGAGTGCTCTACGCAGGGGACGCGCTTGGGATTTTCTACCCGACAGGCTTTACTGGCTGGGACTATGAGTGGGTGATGCCCTCGACATCTCCGACGGACTTTGACCCGGAAGCGATCCGTCAGACCGTGACGACCCTGAAAGACATCCCGTTCGACTGGGCCTATCACGCTCACTTCGGCAAATCCCCGAAGGACAACGCTCTGCGGGAAACACTGCGAATTGGCGAAGCGTGGGGAAAACTCGCGGACGACTTGTACACACCGAACCTGTCCGTGGCGACACTCGCGGATGCGCTGCGCGCCTGGGTGCGCGAAGACTTCCTGAATCACGGTTTTGACCCGGGGGCAGACCTCTCTGTACTCGACATGGACATGACCATCAACGCCATGGGGCTGTTGGTCTACGAACAGCGCAAACACCGCTTGGTCTGAAAAATAAACTCCTCGGGCCAAGCACTAAAGTCTCAAAGTAAGCAAAAAGGGGTCGACCCCCAGTGCAAGCTTACACTGGCGGGGCGACCCATCTGTTGTAAACGCAGTTGGATACACCAACTGCCCGTCCTGTCTCGTTGTCGATTCGAGCATCGACACACCCTCAACGAGAAACGTGGCCTCAGGTAGCGCTCGCTAAAGTTCTTGCTGCAGTTCTGTGAGCACCGAGCGAGTAGTTTCCGGGATCAAAATCGCGAAAAACAGGCGTCTACTTGCCTCCCCGCGCACGGTCACGCTTGTATCGACTGCTTGAACTGCACGGAATCCGTCAAAGCGCGAACCACGAGTTCCAGCCCTTCTGCGTCCGCGTTGTCAAACCGCCCTGGCGACGGGCTGTCGATGTCGAGTACCCCAATCAATTCGCCCGCTTGCACGATCGGCACCACCACTTCAGACCGAGACGCCGCGTCACAGGCGATGTGCCCTGGAAAGGCGAACACATCCGGGACGACCTGCGTTGTTCTGGTGTCGGCTGCTGTACCGCAGACGCCTTTGCCAAGCCCAATTCGGATACACGCTGGCTTGCCTTGGAATGGTCCAAGCACGAGCTCCTGTTCGGCCGCATGCCACAGGTAAAACCCGACCCAGTTGATGTCGTTCAGGTGTAAGTTTAACAAGGCAGAGAGGTTGGACAGGTTGGCGATCACATCTGGCTCACCGGCCAGCAAGTGCCGTGTTTCTTGTGCTACGCTTTCATAGAACGAAGTTTTGTTCGGCTCATCAATGCGGGTTGTTTCAAACACACTCCCGCCTCCTTTCTCCATGCAGGACAAACACCTCTATAGTATAATCCACTGCAGGAAATTGCTTAGACGAGCGACGCTGTGCATAATGCACGACAGTATGCCGCAAGCGACCCTGTTACGCCGCTCCAGAAAGGATTTGAGTTATGGATCCGCTCTTCCTCCTCGCCGTGTGGATAGGTAAGTTGGAGA
>JAKAXI010000033.1 GCA_021816665.1 Bacillota bacterium
TCCGATCTGAAGGCCATGTGAAGTTCGAACGCTATGGTCGTGAGCGCAAACGTGTGAGCGTGTACCCGGTTGCTGTGGAGACCGAAGTGGCTGCGGCGGTCGAAGCGTAAAACACCGGTCAAGCTTGGTGAGCCTGGCGTATGCCAGGCTCTTTGTGTTCCACGACTTGATTGTGGAGGTGCTCACAAGGTGCGACGTGCTGATCTTGAGTCTGCATACGAACAGGGTAGCGCCAAAGACGCTTTTCGCGTTCATCGACATGATGTTCAGAATTTCTTACAGCTGGTGCGGGCATACCTGCAACTTGACCGACCAGAGCGGGCGCTGTCGACGGTCATGGACTTGTCCAACTGGTTGACTTCCCTGTCACTGGTTCAGTCGAAGTGGGAATTTGCTCCGTCTATCGTCCTTTGGACAGCCGCCCAGTGCCCACACGTACGACTCATCCGCGCCGAGTATATGACGGACTGGCGGCGTTCCTGGTCGAAGAGCTTGTGCGAGGTCTGGACGTTCGCCAACGAACAAGCCGCAGCGTCCGGCGTCTCGCCGCTCAGCTTGGA
Source organism: Bacillota bacterium (assembly GCA_021816665.1). Taxonomy (GTDB): domain Bacteria; phylum Bacillota; class Bacilli; order Alicyclobacillales; family Alicyclobacillaceae; genus Alicyclobacillus_L. Next base: position 561 of record JAKAXI010000033.1, read on the forward strand.
AGTCAGTATGAATGAAGTGGATTCTACCCTTAGTCTCACGATCGGCATTCCGTCAGGGCTACAGAGGGCGGATGAAGTGTTAGCTCAAATTACGGCGTACATAGATCGGCACAAGCGCACACACAATGCCAAAGAGGTCGCGATTGGTTGCGCACTTGTTCCCGACCCATTCGGCACAGGCAGCGAAGCGTAGAGCGCTTCGAGAAAGAGTAGAGGTGAACGGTATGTTTGTCGATCACGCACGGATATACGTCAAAGGAGGCGACGGGGGCAACGGCATTGTCTCGTATCGCCGGGAGAAGTTCGTGCCTCTTGGCGGGCCCGCCGGCGGCGACGGGGGCCGCGGCGGCGATGTCGTGTTCGTGGTCGATGAAGGCTTGCGGACCCTAGTGGATTTCCGTTACCAGCGCCATTATAAGGCGACCCGCGGCGAACACGGTGGAGTCAAGAATCAACACGGGAAGAGCGCGCCCGATATGGAAGTCAAGGTTCCGCCGGGCACCGTCGTGCGCGAGGCAGACAGCGGCGAATTTCTTGGCGATCTGGTTCGCCACGGTCAACGGCTTGTTGTAGCAAGAGGAGGCAGGGGAGGGCGAGGTAACACGCGTTTCGCCACCGAAGCGAATAAAGCGCCTGATATGGCTGAGAAAGGTGAACCAGGCGAAGAACACTGGCTATTGCTTGAACTCAAAGTGCTCGCAGACGTGGGCCTCGTCGGGTTCCCCAGTGTTGGTAAGTCGACACTGTTGTCTACCGTGACCTCAGCAACTCCGAAAATTGGTGCTTATCCGTTTACGACCCTCTCACCCGAACTCGGCGTAGTGGCCGTACCTGACGGGCGGAGTTTCGTGATCGCGGACTTGCCCGGACTCATTGAAGGAGCGCACGAAGGTCACGGTCTTGGTCTCGAGTTTCTGCGGCACGTGGAGCGCACTCGATTATTGCTCCATGTTATAGACATGGCTGCCGTAGAAGGGCGTGATCCGCTTGAGGATTACCGACTAATACAGGCAGAACTTGCGGAGTACAACGCAGACTTGACGTCGCGGCCGCAATTCGTTGTCGCGAACAAAATGGATATCACCGAAGCCGAGGACAATCTCGCGCGCTTCCGGCAGGCCCATCCTGACTTACGGGTGTTTCCTGTGTCTAGTGCGACGCGACAAGGTCTCGACCTGCTCGTGTACGCGGTGGCAGATGCCTTGGATAAACTCACACAGGCGCAGCCAACTGTCGCTGCCGTCGAGTCAGAGCCGGAGGAAGTCAAGGTATACCGATATGCACCAAGCAGGCCGGTGTTCACAGTCCGACGCGAAGGGAACCGCTTCATAGTGGAAAGCGAAGAACTTGAAAAGCTGGTGAAAATGACAAACTTCGCTCAATACGACGCCGTCAAGCGGTTTCAGAAAATCCTGCGGCAACGCGGTGTAGATCAGTCTCTACGCAACCGCGGGGCGAGCGAAGGTGATGTGATTCAAATTGGCGACATGGAGTTTGAATTCGTCGAATAACAGAGCCATCGCAGCGTCCGCTCCGTCGTGGTGGACGCGCGATCTCTGGAAGGTGGTCAAAAAGGCTGCTCAGGGCGCGTTCCCAAATGAAGTTTGCGGATTGATTTACACGGGTGTATATGGTGTGGCCGCTCACTGTTTCGAAGCACAAGCTACTACAACATCTTGTTTTGCGGCCGAGCAGGAAGTCATCGATTTCGCATTTTCGCTGCGGGACGCCAACGCTTACGTCCTTGCCACGGTTCACAGCCATCCACTTGGATTGCCTCAATTGTCTGCGAGAGATGCAGGGTTGGCAGATTGGGCGCAACTGCACTTGTTGTTAGTGCGACAGAACCAGCTTTGGCAACCCCACTGGTTTACGATGAAACGAGCTTAGCAAACCTTGTAAATAGTTCCAAAGAGAGATTGGATCCAGCGCGTTGAAAACAGGCGGTCGATGACCCATCACGAATTTCCCTAGCTATAGGAGGGATTACCGTGGAGGAGCTGTCGGCCGTTGTTCTGTTGCAGCGGATCTTGGACGATGCCTTGGTTCGCGGTGCGTCAGACGTACACCTGCGCTTAACAGACGGACTTTTACACGCGGCGTTCAGAGTGGACGGGGTGATCGAACCATTTTTAACCGTACCGGACCAAGCAGGTACTGTGATTCGTCGAGTAAAAGCCCTCAGCCGGATGGACGTGTCCGAGTCACGGCTGCCCCAAGATGGTGCTTTTTCATGGCACGGCCAGGCGTCTGAGACCGAGGCCGAAATCGACTGCGATGTGCGCGCTGCGGTAGTTCCGATGCTCGGTGGAGAGGCAGCTGTACTTAGACTGTTTGCGCACTCGAAGAGTGTCGTCCAGACGTTGGTCCAGTTGGGCATGACAACCCCAGAGTACCAGCTCGTCAAACGGATGCTCTTTCGGCACTCGGGGCTCATCCTTGTCGCGGGCACAACCGGGTCTGGTAAGACGACAACTCTGTACGCCATGCTCCGCGAGTTGTCGGAAGTCGGTCGACGTGTGGTGAGTATTGAAGACCCCGTCGAAATCCCAATGGCCGATTGGCAGCAGATGGAGGTCAGAGAACGGATTGGGGTGACGTTTGAAACCGGTTTGCGGGCGTTACTGCGCCAAGACCCTGACGTAATCATGATCGGCGAGATCCGCGACGAACAGACTGCTCACGTTGCAGTCAGAGCGGCATTGACTGGCCACCTCGTGCTGAGCACCACCCACGCACGCGACATCGTCGGCGCCGCTGCCCGGTTAGTAGACTTTGGTATCGCACGTCAACTTCTTGCAGAAGTTCTGCTAGGGGTGGTTGTGCAGGAACTCGATCGCTCGCGAGTTGCGTCGCAGTTGCTGACCGCGGTTGATGCAAGAGCGATGACGCGCCACGCCTCGTTCGCGGTGCTCGAAATGACTACTGAGTTGTCTAGTTTGATCGCAGCTGATGTACCTTGGGGGACGGTCAGGGCGCGTGTGAGCAAACCCCAACCAGGGATCGTCGCGGCCCATGGCGTGTCCGACCTCGATGGGAGGGGGCGCTAGTGGACGTGGGCACCGTTAATCCACTGACAGGTGGAGAGAGAAAGCGTATTGGCCACTTTCGTCAACGCTTTCAGACGCGCGATCTCGACCATCTAACAGACCATCTGGCGTCGCTGCTGGAGGCGGGTTTACCCATGCGACAGGCAGTGATGCACTTGCGCGAGCATCCATTGAGTCGACACATGCGAGATTGGTTGAACTTGGCCACTGTGTCTGTTGAAGAAGGCCGTTCTCTGTCCGATGCCTGGCGGTCATGTGCTCCGCGATTGCTGCTGACGATGGTAGCAGCCGGGGAAGCCACGGGAAACCTTGCTTCGACGCTACGTACCTGGAGCACTCACACAAGACTGCAGCGAAAGGCAGTCAGCGACCTCCTGCGCATGCTCAGTTATCCTGGTCTGCTGTCAGGGCTCATGGCTCTGCTGCTCATCTTTGTCGCCAGAGTGGTCATGCCGATGTTTGTCGGCGTCTACGCGTCACTTGGACTACACCCGAGCGGCGCAACGGCTGTAGTGGTGAGCATTCTCGATTCAGCACCCGGTTGGACCGTCGGCTTTACTGCAGCGATAGCCGTCTTAACAGTCGCTCTACTGGTCGTCAGAACTTTGCGCCCCGCTCTTTGGTCCACGCTCTCCAAGTGGCTTCCCGGGCGACAGCTTTGGCGACTCCGGCGGACGTACACCTGGTCTCAATTGCTGCGACTCCACCTCGATGCCGGCGTCACACTCACAGACACGCTGGCGGAACTGGCAGACATCCACAACCCTGTGTGGATGCGAAAGGCTGCGACTGATACGTTGTCCCGCGTATTGGCCGGACAGCCGCCTGCACTTGCCTTCGCGGGAGACTGGGACCCGCTGCTGACTGTGTTGTTGCGGTGGGCAGAACAGACTGGGGAAATTGGAGCCGCATTCGCACGGGTAGAAGCGTATACGCAAGAGGCGTTTGAGGAACGGCTGCGTCGATCGGTCCAAGTGTTAGAACCCGCGCTTTTGTTTGTCATGGGTGGACTAGTCAGTGCCTGCATGTATGTCGTTTACGTTCCGATGTACGACATGATGACGACGGTATCGAATGGACACTGGTCATAACGCACAGGAAAGGGGTTATCACTCATGAAGAGCGCACTTTTGACCCGGTTAGCTTGGAGCAGCAAGGTTTTGTGCAACGCGCCTACGCTTCGAGAACGTGAGCGCGAGCGTGAGGCGGGATTTACACTGATGGAAATGGTCGTCGCCGTCTTCATTGTCGGCGTCATGATCGCCGTCATCACGCCCCACCTGCTCGGAGCCGGAAAACAGGCGACAGCGGTTGCGTGCCAACAGAATGTCAATGCCATTGAATCCGCCTTAACTGAGTACGCTCTCGAAAACGGGTCGCTCCCGACGGGCGATGCTAGCACACAGATGCAAGCTTTAGTCGACGCGCAGATGCTAGCAGCCATGCCAGAGCAGCCGGCAAACGCGGTCTACACAATTTCCGATCCTGATCCCGACCATATATCCGTCACCTGTCAAGTCGCACAGACGGGAAACAACAGTGTTCAGTGACGTTCGTCATCAAGGTGGCTTCAGTGTCGTTGAATTGACCGTGGCCATGTTTGTCACAGTGCTGACGCTTGCGTTGGCGGTGCCTGCGTTTTTGCGGGTGTGGTCCACGCAACAACTCGTAGCAACGAGGCAACTGCTACTCGACAATCTCCGCCTTGCCCAGGAGGAAGGACAAAGTTCAGGAACTTTCGGCGCTGTGCGGATGGCAAAATACGCTCCACGTTACGGGACGTTTGTCGGCGGGAAGCAGTTGTCAACCACTGTGTTTGCTCCTGGCATCAATTATGTCGATGGGTACTTGCAAATGCAGAACGGAAATTTGACATACGACCAGTTAGGTAACTGCCAAGTAAGCGGCGTGATCAGACTGACGGATGGTGCGCGAGAACTAGACATCACGACGTATATGGGCGCCGGATTAATCTCCCCCGGGGGGTGACGAATTGACGATCACTGAGGTCGTGGTCTCCGTGTGGCTGTTGTCCGTCGTTGGAACTGCCAGCCTGCTCGGGTGGAGTCAGACAGTGTTGGCGACAAAGATGACATCCACACAACGCGCAGCCGATGACTGTGCTGATAACGCTGCGGAGACTTATTTGGCTCGACATGTCGCGACAACTGAAACTATGTGGCACGGTTTGACGTGTCAGGTCCAAGTTCTGCCCCCGCTAGGCAGTGAACAGGGAGTGATTACCATTGTGGCGCGTGTGGGTGACACCAGCCAGACGTTGTGGGTCCCACAGCGCGGCTTCTAGGTCGTCGCGAGAAGGGTTTACGCTGATTGAAGTATCTCTTGCACTGGTACTATCGACCATCGTCCTTGCGTTGTCCAGCAGTCTGATGGTGTCTCTCTGGCGCGCGGAGAATCGACTGACCTCTGCAGGTGAAGTGGAGGCAATGTGGGCGAGTGCTCATCGTGTGCTCGCGATCGACGCTCATGCCGCGACGTCAGCGACTTTGCTCTACGATAGTCTGTTGTTAACGGAGGCAGACGGCATTACCTATCGCTATTTAGCGAACAGTCGCGGACAACTCGTTCGCATCCAAACTGGGGGTGGAACTGCAGTGATTGCGACGATGGTGCAGTCTGTTGCGTTCAAAGTACTAGTTGGTGAAATTCACGCATCCATCACTTTCACCGACGGAGAAACGAGGGATCTGACCCTATGCACACTGTCAGGAGCTGTATCGTCTTCTCCAGGTTGAAAGATGTAGTTGGCTCGAGCGACAGTCGCTCGGTGTGTTGGCAGGCAGTGACACGAGACAGCGGACACGCTCTCGTGACAACGCTTGGCTTAGCGCTGTGTAGTGCAGTCATTGCAGGGACACTTCAGACAATGGTTATGTTTCAGGCCCGAACACTCCAACTGTATGATGCGAGTAGGCAGTCGTTCTGGCTTGCGCGGGGGGCGGCCTTGAGCGTGCTGGCGGCGCTCGAGGCCAATCCGGCAGCTGTAGGTACCACGCGGACAGTTGAAACAGCGGGTGGCGTGGTGAAAGAAAGTGTGTCGTTCGGAACTTCTGACAGCGTCCGGATTGAAGCGACTGTGCCCGGCGCTGTCAATACCGTTGTCTTTTCCTACGATCCAAGTGCAAAGAGAGTCACTCAGTGGCAGGACAACAGCCCGTAATCGAACTTGGAAATAGCGTCGTTTCGAGCGATCGCGATGTGCTATGATGTGAGACAAGTCCAAGACAAGCAGGTGACTTTGTGTCACACCGTTCAATTGCCTTGATCGGTCCAACGGGAGCCGGGAAAAGCACCGTTGGAGCGGCACTCGCAGACACTTTGAAATGGCACTTTATAGACCTCGATACGTACATCGAAGAACGTGTCGGGGCGTCGATCTCAGAGATCTTTAGCCAATCCGGCGAGCTTGGATTTCGCGCAGCTGAAAAGTCTGCGCTTGCGGCTGTGACCGAAATGGCTGTATCTACACCGCTCATTTGCGCGACAGGCGGTGGTATCGTGTCGACAGAAAGTTGCGTTGCACAGTTGCGCTCGCACTGGTTGGTGATTGCACTGCAAGTTGACGTGGACACGCAGGTGCAGCGCTTGCTCGGCCAAACTTCGGATCGTCCGCTGCTCGCAAGTGCTGACGACCTCGCAACTCGACTGAGCAATCTGGCAAAAGCGCGGAGCGGATTGTATCAACAGGCAGCACACCGCGTCATTCAGGTTGACAATCTCGCTCCACAACAAGTCGTGGAAGCAATACTCGCTACCCTCTAAAATTCGATGAGCATAGCTTTGAGGAGAGGAGACGAACCTCCGTGCAGCACATTCGTGAAGTGATTCCCAGTTCGTGGCAGATTCACCCACTTGAATATAAACCGGCAGATTTCCGCAGCCAGATTCCGCAACTTGATGAGTGGGGTGTCTCCGACGCCACCATTGCGAGTCATCAAGCTTTACTTCTCGAGTACTTACGGCAGCGCGATATCTGTAAGGCTTGTCGCGGTTTTACCAGCTGTGGTAAGGAAGGCGATATGCAAGGTTTTGTGCAGTCGTTAGACCGCTACGGGACGCAACTGACGACGGTGGTCAAGCGGTGCATCCCGTTCAAAGATGCGCAGTTGCAACAGAAGGTTAGGCGCTTTGCTGCATTTTCAGGCGCACTTCGCGAAGATGAATCCTTTCGTTTTGAAAACTTTCCAGTGGAGCAAAAGCGCAAGTATCCAAAGCTAGTCCACTACGCTGAAGATTTCGCCGAACACTTCCAACCCGGAACCGTTATGCAGGGTGTATATGTGTTTGGGCCTCCGGGTGTGGGTAAAACTCACTTGGTGCTCGCTGTCGTCAATCGCCTGCAGGAGCGCGGTGTCCCAAGCCTGTTTGTGCGGTCGGACTCGCTGTTCGACCGTATGCGTCACGAAATTGCAGAGGGCAGGGACCTTGAACCCTATCTCGATATCTTTGCGACAGCACCTGTGCTATTGATCGACGAATTTGCTCAGGAGCGCGCCAACGAGTTTACGATGGAGAAGTTGTTCAGGATTGTAAACCACCGTTTTCATGCCAAACTGCCGACTTGGTTTACCAGCAACTACGCTCCCCCTGACATCTATCGGAAAAACGGCGGCGATTTACTCGATACAGTAGCTCCCCTGCGCAGTCGCATCATGCAGATGTCCAAGCTAGGGAAGATGGATGGGCCAGACGCTAGACAACGGAACCTAGAGTCCCTGTTGTAGCTAACGCGCCACGAGTCCGACGAGGGCCGTTTGTTTCATGTCGATCTCGACCTTAGGAGCAACTCGGTCCCTGACCTGACAAATTTTCGCCTTCATCTCAGCCTCAACAGCAGCTTGCTCTTCGGGGGGGATGTCCGGCAAAATACTCATGTAGTATGTGTGCAATTGCCGCTCTTCCTTTGCCAGTCGCTCCCATGCGGACTTTGCCCATTCATCGGGGCGGTTGGACACCAATCGTTGCAACAGCCCCGTGACACGGTCCCACGCTTCGGATACATTGAGCTTTGCCAACGACAGTATGTCGGTCGGGGCTGTGGGCTGAAGGGGCAAGTGACGTACGTTGTCAAAGAAGGACTCAACAACCTGTCCGTTTTCCAAACAGACACCGATCGAATGCCACACTTGCTCCACGATGTCACTTCGATACGACACGACGACGTTTTGCATTAACCACGGCACGATGCGACCCGTGCGCCCTGCCGGCAACGACACGGCACAGAAGCGGCCTCGTGACTCAGCTGCAGACATAATTCGATCCAAGCGAAAGCTGCCGAGTGTAAGGAGTTCTGCGGTTGGCGGGCGAAAGAACATCTGCTCAATCTCAGAGAACTCCTGTCCCTCTCGTTGACGAAGCGCCTCTTCACGAAGTCGTTCGTTCTCTCGCGTCAGGGCCTCGTCTGTGAATGCCATGCGCAGAACGGTGGGAGGGACATTCTGACCAGTCTGTTCAACCCACAGCCAGTAGTACGGGCGGTCTGTTAATTCCTTGTCAACATCTCTCGGTAGGGAATACTCTCGATACCCGTCTGTCTCGTAAACGCATGTCGCACCAGCCGCTTTGAAAAAGCTATCGCAAAATTCCATGCGCTCGGCAGGTGTACGAAGGATCATCTCCGTCATGTCCACACCTCCGACTCCTTGCGCAGACGATTCGTCTTCAGCACGGAATCGCCGAGGGTGCTCAGTCTCTGATAGAGGTCATCGTCTGACAAACTGGTCATTGCGGCATCGAGAATTCCTTGTTCAAATTTAGTCCCCGCAACCTCGCCGCTGACAATGTAATCAAGTTCGCCAATGACGAGTTCAAACATCCGGATCTTCTCTTGGAGCAACTGAACAATGTGTGACTCTATTGTGTTATTGGTGGACAGGTTCCACACGTGCACGTCGTGCTTTTGACCCAGACGGTGAATTCGCCCGATACGTTGCTCCAACCGCATCGGGTTCCACGGCAAGTCGAAGTTGATCATGTTGTGGCAAAACTGCAGGTTAATGCCCTCACCGCCGGACTCAGTGGCGACCAGTACTTGAATGTGCTTGGAGAACAACTCCTTCATCCAGTCCTTCTTTCCCCGCCCAAATCCGCCACGAAAGGGGACAGCGCTGACTCCGTTTTTCTTCAGCATATACAGCAAAAAATCTTGAGTGGCTCGGTACTCGGTGAAGATCACACATTTGTCGTCAATGCCTTCGAGCATATGAATGACTTTGTCCACCTTGGTGTACGTTTGAATTTTTTCAGCCAGTCGCAAAAGGTGGTCGATCGCACTGGACGCACCCGGTTGCTTGGCCCGTTTCTGCATCTTCTCCAACGTCATCATCGCGGCATAGGGAGAACTACAGATCTCTCGCTGTAACGTAATCAGCGGGAGCATCGAAACACGCGCCTCTTTGCGGTGCGTGTACTCTTCGCGTAAAAAGGTCTGTACGCCGTCGTACAGTGCACGCTCTTCTGAAGTTAAATCGAGTGGCACGACGGAGACTTGGCGCGGTGGCAGGTTCGTGCCGCCGTCCATGCGACGGTTGCGGATCATGATGGTTTTGAGTTGTGACTTGAGTGCAACTGGGTCTTTCGGCGTTCGACGTGACTCTACATGTGCTGCGACAAAATCCTGAGGGTTGCCGAGTGCGCCTGGTTTCAGAAGGGTAATGAGTGTATGGAGTTCACGCAGTTCGTTCTGCATCGGTGTCGCTGTCAACAGCAACATATACTTGTTTGGAATCTGATTTACAACTTGCCAGTTGCGAGTTCGGCTGTTTTTCAATTTGTGTGCCTCGTCGACAACGACGAGGTCCCATTCGTTCGAGAGAAGTGCTGACCGATGAGGGTCGCGTTTCGCTGTATCGAGGGAAGCGACCAACACATCGTACTGCGTCCACGACCACTCATTTCGTTGAGCGAAGGCTCCAAGGCGAAATTTTTCATTGAGTTCTCGAGTCCACTGCAAGACGAGGGAGGCAGGTGTCAGGACCAACATCTTCCGAGCGAGACCGCGCAGTTGATATTCCTTCATTACGAGTCCCGCTTCAATTGTTTTGCCAAGTCCCACTTCGTCGGCGAGAATAGCGCGACCCCGCAGTTCACGGATCACTCTCGCTGCTGTCTCAATTTGGTGCGGAAGGGGTGTAAAGCCCTGGACGTGTTCCAGGGCTACAAGTTCGTTGATATCGCCTGTAAGTCGCGCGTGGCACGCTGCCGCAGCAAGTGTAAAAAGGGACCAGGCTGACTCCGGTTGCTCGTGACCCGCACTCACTGATGACAGAAACGCTTCATATGCGTCTCTCGCGTCATCCGGTTTCCAGACCACGGGAGGGTGCGGTGCGATGTTGTTCTGAAGTTGTTGTTGGCGCTGGATACGACCGCCTCCTCACCGCACATTCGACACTTATTACAGTGTGTGCAGTTGTCGAGGAAATCTTGCAGTGGCAGTCGGGCAGATGTCTTTGTCGTATAGGTGCAAAGCAACGTACAGTGTGTGGAAACAGAGAGGAGGATTCGCGACATGTACGGAAGCTTTGGCGGGTACACCAGATGGGCAGTCGTGTTCCTGATTATTTTTGTTCTGTTTATCCTGTTGGTTCCCTATACTGGGGCCGGGTATTAAGAGATCGG
>JAKAXI010000034.1 GCA_021816665.1 Bacillota bacterium
TTTTTCTCGTTCGCCGCTGTCACAGCGTTGACTCCAATCCACTTCACATGGGCACGTGCCTTGGCAGCTGCGGGAGCCGCATTTACGCCCTTGATGACCGGCTCATAGTAGGAATCAGAACCGCCGTTGTTGGGATTGCTCATGACGGCCTGCCCGGCTGGAGACAAAACCCACTCCACGAACTTCTTCGCGGCCGCCATGTCCGGCGCGTTTTTGTTAATTCCCATCACGTCAGGCAGGGTGTAGGTGCCGGACTGCAGGTAGTCAATGGCGATCGGGTCGCCTTTCTGTTGGGCGCCAATTAAAGCAGAGTCCTGAACAAACGCAAGTTTGACTTGACCGTTCACCACAGCGTTGATGCTGTCGCTGTTGACATTAGAAATAACCAGGCCGTTCTGCTTCAGTTTCGAGAAGAAAGCCTCGCCCTTTTGGACGCTGCCCATCTGCTGAATGACTCCAGCAACCAGTGGATACGTGGGTCCCGAGACAGCCGGGTCAGGCATGGACACCTCGTTCTTCCACTGCGGACTGAGCAAGTCGTTTAGAGTCTTCGGCAATTGTGAAGCCGAAACATACTTCGGGTTGTATCCAATCGCACCCTCACCCGTCACTCCCCCTGGATAGTAAGACTTGTCGGGCGGAATGAGAGACTTTCCGAGCGAGTTATAGTTGCTGATATCGTTGGGTGTCCAGCCTTTCAACAGCATTCCTTGGTTGTCGAGGGCTTGCATTGAAGACGGTCCGTCAAACCAGATGACGTCCCACTGAGAGTTCGATCCTTGTGCTTCAGCTCTCGCAATCAACGGCCCTGTCGAGTCGTCTACAAGTTTCACCGTGATGCCTGTCGCCTTCTGGAACGCCGTGGCCATTGCCTGGTCATAGCCTTGAGCAGAGTAGAGGACAAGCGTCTCTCCTTTCGAAGAGCCGCTCTTGCCAGTGCTGTTTGCGCTGCTGTTCGAAGTGCTGTTTCCACTGCTGCTCGAGTTAGTCGTCGATGAGCCAGATGTCGTGCCGCAGCCCGCCAACGCGGCTCCTAGTACCAGCAGTACGGCTCCTGTCGCTACAAACTGTACTGACTTCGATTTCACGGTGTTACTCCTCTCCCCTAACTGATGCGGTTGTGATTTCAGGGACCAATTTAACAGAGGAGTATAAATAAATAGTGTAGCGAACGTAAAGGTTTCTAAAGGAATTATCAATTTGTGTATAACCGAAACCGGCTTCGCGCAACCTATGCCATGCATGTTCTGGACTTGGATCCACAAACCTACTCATGCGACCGGCAGGGATGAATATGGCAAGTTTCACTTGGAGAAAGGTCAAAGTCGCCTCGACTGGCTCTCTCACAGACCTTAGATCGCTCAACACGTCATACCCAAACCCGTTGACTCTTGTCATTCGCAGGGTACGTCCCTCCGCACTGATTGGCGTGTTGTCCGTGTTGCTATATGGACTCTCTGTCACCAAGGCTGTATCCACATTCTGCGCCGCAGAAACAGACCAAGGAGCTCTCGTTGCGCAATCTTGTCAATACGTCCTAGTCACCTTTGCTGGAATGTTGATGGGCACAGTGATTGGGCCCAGTGTTGAGTGGTCTGTGCGTGGACTCTGGCGCGCCATCCACGATGCCCCGGACAGTGTCCACTTTCGCCGCAGCCAAGTACGCCTTTCGATCACGGTCTTGACACTGAGTTCACTTGCTAATCTCCTGCTTCTCCTGCATCGACTGAATCAGTTCGTGGACGCACATGCAGTTCTGAAAGCGGAGATTCTTGTCTTGGTCTATGTCATGGGAGTCCTCATGGGCGCAGCATGGTTTGTGTTATTGCGCCGACAGTCCGGTTGGGGCATCGTCGCTTCGTGCGCGATGAGCATGATGGTCGTCAGCAACACTCTATCCAGTCACAGTTGGTCGTGAAAGCATTAGTTCTATGGACAACGCTCATATCAATCAACGAGGTGAAAGGGAATGACATGGACCTTGTTAACTTGGGCGGCGGGCGTCGGTCTGCTGCAGGGGTTTCTCCACTGCGCCGGCATGTGCGGCCCATTCGTGATGGCTTACAGTTTGTCTGCCGGCTACGACAAAACCAAACCCACCGGTCCATTCTTCAAGCACGTATGGACTGGGCACGGGCTTTATAACCTTGGGCGAATTGCCACCTTCACAGTCCTTGGCGCCCTGTTCGGGATATTGGGCTCGTTTGTCGACTCCGCAGCCCACCTGCGTGGGTTGCAGGCGGCCGCCGGATTGTTCGGTGGGGGTCTGATGATCTGGTGGGCGGTAGACGAATTTCGCACCCGTCACGCTGGGGCGTTTTTAGAACGTTTTTCGATTCTGCGACTCCCCCTCACTAGACAGTGGTTCGGCAGCTTGAGTCGGCGGCGCCGTCCCTTTGCGTCTGTGTTATCGGGCTCAATCCTTGGGCTGCACCCATGCGGGCTCCTCTTTGCCATGCTCTTTGCAGCTGCAGCGTCGGGTTCGGCACTGCAAGGTGGCCTCGTTCTCTTCTCGTTTGGAGTCGGGACCCTCCCGTCCTTGTTGGCAGTTGCCGCCATGGGCTGGTACGGTCGCAAGCGCCTGCAGGGAGTCGCATTTACTTACCTCGCTGCATCACTCGTCGGCGCGTCCGGTGTCTTGTTCATTCTGCGCGGCCTCGCTTCGAATGGTTGGGTTCCGAAGGTGAACATGTGGCTGTTCTGACCTGTCAACTCTGTGAGGGACCCGTGGAAAAACCAGTATTGGCGGACGGCAAGACCTTTTGCTGTCACGGTTGCCGTGATGTGTGGCGTCTGCTCGGCGAAGAGCACCTAGCGCAACTGAAAAGTCATCCGGGCGTGGATTGGACGGCAGCTCGCAGGACACTGTCAGACCGTGACGCAAAACCGATTCCGTCGGGCGATCTCGACGACATCACGCTCCACGTCAGCGGACTGTGGTGTGCCTCCTGTGGCCTGTTGGTGCAGCACGTAGTCAATCGACTGCCAGGCGTCGCCGGAGCTTCCGTCAACTACACATCAGAATCGCTCCAAGCCCAGTTCGACCCAACAGTGACAACACTGTCCGAAATTTCCCAAGCCATCACCAGCCTTGGCTATGGCATCGAGGGTGACACACCCGGGCGCAGCGGCCCATCAACTGCAGACAGCGGTTTACTCCGGCGATTGGCTGTATCCGCGGTCCTCTCACTCTTTCTAATGATGGGCAGTGTCCCCATCTGGTCTGGGTATCTGCCGCAGTTCCCGCCTGACCTCCGACTGTTTTTGTCCTTATCGCTGTGGGTCTTGACGACACCCGTTGTGTTTTGGGCAGGTTGGCCGTTTCTGCGCGGCGCATGGAGATCCTTGCGCCATCGTATCCCGACTACGGACCTTCTGGTCGCGCTCGCGAGCGTGACCGCGTACACCTACAGCTCGGTCAGCGTTCTGAAGGACGGGCCATACTTGTACTTCGACACATGCGGGTTTCTGGTCACGTTCCTTCTGCTCGGTCGCATCCTCGAAATCGGCACGCGGCAGAGAGCGCTCGCAGTCACCCGCCAACTCTCCGGACTGTGGGTGCAAGAGGCGACTGTCCTCTGCGATGGAGCAGAACAACGCGTTCTCGTCAACGCCTTGTCGCCAGGTGACGAAGTTATTGTGCGCCCAGGCGAGCGAGTTCCGGTCGACGGCGTCGTGTCCGACGGTGCATCAGACATCGACGAGTCGTTTTTAACCGGGGAATCAAGGCCTGTCGTTAAGTACGCAGGCAGTCACGTGTATGCAGGGACCACAAACTTCTCGGGGCGGCTCGTGATCTCGACAGAACGCCGTGCCGGAGAATCTATTTTGGCGCAGACCCTGCAGTTTGTTCGCGACGCACAGGTACAGGGGCCCATCTACCGCCGTTTGACGGAGCGAACTCTGGCCGCGTTCATCCCCGGCGTACTGATTGTGAGCGCCTGTACGTTTTGCTTGTGGGAGTGGGTTGTGCCAGTCGGTACTTCTAGCGCCTTGCTACGGGCCATGGCTGCTCTTGTCATCGCATGCCCTTGTGCACTCAGCGTCGCCGCGCCGGTGACTAGTCAGTTTGCCGTGCAAGCTCTCGGTCGTGATGGTGTATTGCTCCGCAGCGACGAGGCGATTGAGCGCTGTGCTGAAGTAGATACGGTCGTTTTTGACAAAACCGGAACACTGACAGAAGGACAAGTTCGACTGACGGATTTTTACCCAAACGACTCCGAGTTGTTACAACTGGCCGCGTCTGTCGAGGCAGCGTCGGAACACCCGATTGGCCGCGCTATCCTCTCCGCGGCAAACGCTCAGGGGATCAAGTTACAACCCATATCCGACTTCGCCGCCCAACCTGGTGAAGGCGTAACTGCCTGGGTGAACGGTCGCAGAGTCACTGTGCGCAAACATGCCGGGGAGCGGTTGTCCGCAGAACTTGAACAAACTGTTACGAAGCTTTCTGCTCAAGGACACACTCTGTCCGTGCTGTGGGTCGAGGCGCGTCCACGCGCTGTACTCGCATTTTCCGACACGGTCCGCCTCAACGTATTCGAGACAGTGGCGCTTTTACAGTCGGCTGGTGTCCAAGTTCACATGGCAACGGGAGACCGAGAGGAAGCTGCGAGACAAGTCGCAGTTGAAACAGGCATCTCCACTTGGCGGGCAGAGTTGGCTCCGACGGACAAGTCCACCTACATCCGGTCCCTGCAAGAAGATGGCCTGCGGGTGGCCTATGTTGGTGACGGTGTGAACGATGCTGCAGCATTGCTTCAGGCTGATCTCGGCATCGCTATGGGTTCTGGAACGGACATCGCGGCACAAGCAGGGCACCTCGTATTAATGAACTCACGCCTCGACGTGATCCCCCAAGTTCTTGCCACCTGCAAAAAGACGGTGACCGTGATCCGGCAGAACTTGGCCTGGGCAATTCTGTACAATTTCGCCTCTTTGACGGCTGCCGTCGCCGGATTTGCTCAACCGGCGCTTGCAGCACTTGCCATGGTCCTATCCAGCGCCTTCGTCTTAGGCAATGCCATGCGGTTGTCTGGGACTCCCCCAACTGTGTACGCAAGGCGGTTCAGCTACGTCGTCGGGACCGCAGGGATGCTCTTCATTCTCGCCCGTTACGGTGTGTAATTCGGCCGTTTCGTTCTGCCCACTCTATCACGAGCAAAGGAGGCTATCCGATGAGAAACTTCCTGCAAGGGTACAGTTGGCCGCTGCTGTGGCGACCAGACGTCCTCATCGCGTTAGCGCTCGTAGGTGTAGTTTACTGCGGGCTCGTCGGGCCGTTACGGCACCGCTTCCCGCACGCATCACGCCCAACTGCTTGGCAGGCGAGCGCTGCTGGCATTCTTCTCATCCTGCTGTACCTCACTATGGGCACGCCGTTAAACCTCATTGCCGAGAAATTTTCCTTCACTGCCTACGTCTTGAAAATGCTGGTCATTACACAAGTTGCAGCCCCTCTGGTGCTCTTAGCCTTGCCGCCTTGGTTGCTCGAGCCAGTCGTCAAAGTTCCCGCCTTGCGTCGAGTCTTCCAGTTCGCATGTAACCCAATTACGGGGATCGTCTCCTACAGCGCGCTCTCCACCACATTCTTGTTGCCTAGTATTTTGGGCACAGCTTTGTCCAATGATCTAATTCACACACTGGTGCAGTACGCACTCATGCTCTCCGCAGTGTTCCTGTGGTGGCCGCTCTTAAGTCGAGTCCCCTCATTGCCTCGACTTGCCCCCGGGGCACAACTGATTTATTTGTTGTTCGCAATGAATTTTATGATGCCGATCACAGTATTTCTGTTCTTCTCGCGAGACCCTTGGTACAGCTTTTATGTACACGAATCCGTCGCTACCTCCCCCACTGCGGACCAACAGGTCGGGGCCCTCATGATGGTAGGCGGAATGTGGCTCGTCTACGGCCTGCGTGCCTTGCAACCATTCTTCTCTCACACAGACGCAACCTGGTACGAGTAAACGAACAAATCCACGATGCGGCAGTGCATGAAATTTTTCCGTTCGTACAAGCTACAGGCAACACCGGGTCCAACCTCAGGAGGGACAGCTGTGCAAACAGTGACGCGCATCATTTCGGTCGGGTGCACAATGGTCGTGTCTGCTCTGACACTGTCAGGATGTGGAACAGATACCAATAGTACCCCATCCAGCTTACTCGTGACAAACCCTACTGCCCGCACCGCCGACATCTACTTGGTTGCAGGCTACAACCGGAACAACCTGTGGGACAACTTCAACGGGTATGCAAACGGCAATTTGAGCGTGAGTGTGCCAGTTGGCTACAGAGTTTCCCTCCACGTCACCAACGACGGGGGTGTGCCCTACGACGTCGGCGTGTACACGACAGACCAGAGGCTGGCGTTTCCTGGTGCAGGAACATCGCTGGAAGGCTATGTGCAAAACCCCAGCGCCGGCATCATGCCAGGTTCGTCTGCAACGTACTCATTCGTCGCGAACCGAGTCGGCGATTATCGTCTCGCGGACCTTTTGTACCAGTTTCCAGCACATCAACAGGCCCGCTTGCCGATTGGCATGTGGGGCGAGTTCCATGTGACGGCAGCGGGGAGTCCGCATGTGACGGCAACGACTTAATGACCCGCGATTGGGAGGTGTAGAGGCATGTCAGATTCACCCGTGTCGAACCCGGAACCACGTCGCAACCCGGAGTGGAGCAAGCCACTGTTCGCTACTGTCTCCATCATCGTTCTGGTTGCGGCAATTATCGCCCTGTTTTGGACGCGTCCCATTGGAG
This sequence comes from Bacillota bacterium, assembly GCA_021816665.1. Classification (GTDB taxonomy): domain Bacteria; phylum Bacillota; class Bacilli; order Alicyclobacillales; family Alicyclobacillaceae; genus Alicyclobacillus_L. The sequence goes on from JAKAXI010000034.1 coordinate 6,760, forward strand.
ATGCGTGGACGCGCATATTTGGAGGCGGGCGCGTGGGCGCGGCGACGACATACGTCTTGCAGTACGACTACGGGTTCCATCCCCGCAACGTCACTTGGCGTGTGGGGGACAAAGTCACAATCTCGTTGCACAACGAGAGCCCGACACACTGGCACGAGATGATGATTGGTCGAGGCTTTGACGACACACCGTACGGCGTCGGTCCGGTACATATGCAGTTCCACGAGGACTTCTGGAACGGGGTTCATGTGACTATGAGTCATGCGCACAATGTCGACAACTTCGTGCCAGGCAACGCCGTGGTAAACTACGTCGGCCCGAAACCGTTTGTAACAGAAGGTGGGAACTTCAGTCCCACTTTGGCCCCTGGCGGCAGCGTTGACCTGACGTTTACCGTTCCGAACAAACCCGGCACCTGGTACTACGGCTGCTTCGTGCAACAATTCATTCACTACATCGCGGGTATGCAAGGAACGATAACTATCTTGCCCGCCAAAACTTAACCACGGAGTTCTACTACGAACTGACAGTGAGGCAGGGATAGCAAATGCTTGATTTAGTTCTGTTCACAATTGCCTGGATCGTCGGGTCGGTGCTGCTGGAGTGGCTGTTCCACGCACTCAATCAATACGGCACCTACTTCTATACAGCGTCTTCACAAGCTGTCGACGGCGAACACGCAGTGGCGTTCATCCTGACCATACTCGCACCAGTCATTGCCTTTGTCGTGGTCATGTTGATCTACAACTTCATCCGTTTTCGTGCTCGGGCGGGCGACACGAACCTGCGCAGCCGTCATCAGTTTCGCACGAACAAACTGTTTATCGGTGTTTGGGTACTCGTCAGTATCGGGTTGAACCTCTTGTTCTTCGTACACCCGTCTGCCTCAGCACTCGAACAGATGTTCAACTCCGAGCAGGCCCGCCTGAATCGACAAGACCTCGAGGTTGATGTCGTGGCCAGGCAATGGCAGTGGTTTTTCAGCTACCCACAATACGGTATCTCGTCTGCACAGGACGCGAACGGCAACGCCACGCTCTATCTTCCAGTGAACCGCAACGTCAAATTCGTTCTCCGGTCGTACGACCCGTGGCACACCTATGACCCGTATATCGGCGTGATTCACGGGTTCTGGATCCCGGCGTTTGGACTAAAACAGGACATCATCCCTGGCGAGACGCGCTACATGTACGTACACACGAGCAAAGTCACTTCGTACGACGTCAACCCGATGGTGAGAGTACAGTGTACGGAGGTCTGCGGTCCAGGGCATCCGTACATGGAAGCGCCTGTGCATGTTGTGTCGGCCGGTGATTTTCAGACGTGGGTGAAGAAGCAACTCAAACTGCAGTCGGATTGAGCGGAGATCGATTCGTGAAGGGAGATTCTCATGAGTTCCACTTTTGCAGGTACCAGTGAAAGCTTTCTGCGCAAAGGACGACGCATGTTGCCCCCCGTTGTGCGGGGATTGTTCTGGGCAGCCATCGGTTTCTTCGTCGTGAACACGCTTGTCAGTCAAGCCCTTGACAGAACTCCGTTTGCTCCATATGTGACAAAAGTTTCTGTGACGTTCGGCTGGGCAGCCGCGACGTGCGGTTGGCTGCTTGGCCTCGGCGCCTGGGAACTAGTTGTCAGACCCTATTTTGGTAAACCTGTCGAGTGGGAAGTTCCAAACGACTGGCGGCGCTATTTCATGATGAGTCTGGACCACAAAGTGGTCGGACTCCAGTACATGGTCAGCTCAGTCAGCGGCTTTTTCATCGCCGGTCTGGCCGCCATGTTGATGAGACTGGAACTGATGAATTCCAGCCTGTGGACCTTTCCAACACCGAACGCCTACTTGTCGACAGTCGGGATTCACGGAACCATCATGATGTTCTCCTTTGGCACTGTCATGTTAGTCAGTGGCTTTGGAAACTATCTCATCCCGCTAATGATTGGTTCCAACTCCTCCGCGTTTCCCCGAGTGTCCGCGATCAGCCAGTGGCTGCTGCCGGCAGGCATCATCACGGTTGCGCTCAGCCCAATTCTCGGTACTTGGACCACCGGGTGGCGCGGCTATGCACCTTTGGCCGAACAGGATCCGAACGGGATTGTGTTCTACTACCTCGGCGTGTTCGCCATGACGTTGTCATCTCTCTTGGTCTCCATCAACCTCACGGCGACCATTTTGTTTAAGCGTGCGAAGGGTCTCACGTGGAACCGAATTCCGATGTACGCTTGGGGAATCCTCGCCGCCAGCCTGTTGAACATCATCTGGATCCCGGAGATTGAAATGACGTTCATCCTCGCCCTTGTCAGCAACGTGGCGTCACTGCCGCTGTTTGCTCAAATCGGCACGCCACTGACCTACATGGAGGTCTTCTGGTTGTTCGGTCACCCAGAGGTCTACATTGTCGTCGTCCCCGCCTTCGCCCTCTGGCAAGAATTTTTGCCAGTCATGGGGCAGAAGACACTTTTCGGTAGAGCTTGGGGCGTACTCGGCTTAGTATTCGTTATGATGTTCAGCGGTCTCGTTTGGGCACACCACATGTTCACGAACATGCGCGACGATCAAATGTTGCCGTTTTCCTTCTTTACAGAGATGATCTCGATTCCGACCGGGTTCGCCTTCCTGACGTCGATCGGAACAGTCTGGAAGTCGAAACTTCGCCTAACCACACCGACGCTACTTGTGTTCATGAGCATGTTCAACTTCCTGATTGGGGGAGTCACAGGGGTCATGCTGGCAGACCCTGTCATCAATCTGCAAGCGCACGACACGTTCTTCGTCGTTGGCCATTTCCATTACACGATCATTGGTGCCATGGTCTTCACCTTTATGGCCGCTGCCTATTACTGGCTGCCCAAGTTCTCCGGCCGGATGTACAGCGAGTTTTGGGGAAAGGTAGGAGCAATCTGGGTATTTGTCGCCTTCAACTGCGCATTTGGCCAGTTCTTGCTGATTGGGCTTCGCGGCATGAACCGTTGGGTGCCTGTCTACCCCCCTTATCTGCGCAACATGAACTTTGAAATTTCTCTGTTTGCCTTCTTGCTAGGCCTCGGCTTCTTGTTCAACCTCGTCCACATTGTATGGATGTGGCGGTACGGAAAGCCCGCCAAGGCGAACCCATGGAACGCGAAAACCCTGGAATGGCAGTCAACCGCCATGCCTGGCGAAACCAACTTCAATCCGCCCCCCGAGGTGCTGACTGGCTTTTACGATTACTCGGACGAGCAGCCTGTGTGGAAACCCGAGTCCCCTGTGGAGGTGTCCTGATGGCTAAAAACTTCGGAGTTACAACTGAGGACATGCCAACCTCAATACAGGCTGGAGTGTCCACCACCGAACCCTGGACTGTCATTCGTCACCCAGCGGTGCTCCGGCTGTCACCTAGAGAGCGGCGACTCGGCAACTTTGGCATGGCATTGTTCGTGATCTCGCAAGCGATTCCTTACTTCGTACTCGTGAATGTCCGATGGATGATGGCGGGAGGATATATCCCACCGAACCTAAACCACCAACTCGGCGGGCTCTGGCCAACCATATTACTCGCTATCGGTACTGTGTTGGTTTCGCTCGGCGTCGAGGCCAATCGAAGCGGGAAAATCAGCAGGCTACAGTGGTCCTTTACGGCGAGTGTCGTGCTCGGCGTTGCAGCCATTGTTCTGATGTTAATCCCCCTCTGGGTTCACGGTTGGAACACTTTTGGCCACTACGGCTCGATTTACGTAATCTGTCAGGGTGTCGCTGTGTTCTACACAATCATCGCTGTCATTGTGGTACTGGGTGTCGTCTTTCGGGCTGGTACAGGTCTCATCGGTCCGCAGACGTCCTTTGGTCCTCAGTCCGCAGCCGTGGTCTACACGTTCAACGCCATCGCTTGGTTCGGACTCTACGTGGCACTGTATCTTGTGTAGTACAAAATTCACAGCCGCGTCAGCGGCTAACGCAGGTAGGAGGGATAAGCCGTGAACGGATTCTGGCCGCAAGGGTTCTGGCCCAGTGCCCCCTTTTACATCCCTTACAGTTCAGGGATGCCAAACGGATGGGATATGGTGTGGTGGTTATTTCAACTCGGGATCATGTCTTTCTTGCTATGGCTGCTCTATGCAGTAGCGACTGGAGTCGATCGCGACTTTCTACGGCGCAAGAATGAGGAGTGACATCGTGTGAAGTTGAGACAAGACGGAAATTCGAAAACAGGAGAATGGGCAGGGAGGTTCATCCGTCGTACAGCGCCTCTGACAGCGCTTGCCGTAACCACGCTTCTAGGTGCGAGC
>JAKAXI010000035.1 GCA_021816665.1 Bacillota bacterium
CGACATTCCCTGATACTGAGATGGGGTTTCGCTCGCGTTCCCCTGATACTGTGAGCCACCCTGGGGTCGCACCGCACCATAGGACGAGCGCTGAACCTGTGTCGCGCCGGCGTAGGACGAACCGCCCTGATACTGAGACGCAGTCATTCCTTGTGGCTGTGAAGCCGAAGCGAACTGTGAAGCTGATTGATACTGTGAGCCGTAAGACCCAGTCAAATTGGTACCGCCGTACTGTGAACTGCCGTAACTGCGGCTTTGACTGCCCATCATGGATTGCTGTTGCGACTGCCTGCGCTGCTCTTCTTGCTCGACATCGCCCGTCACCATCTGAAGTCGATTCTGCAGCGACTGACACTCTTGGGCTATTTGGCGCGCCTGGTGTTGCAACTGTTGCAGCTCTTGAACGATTTGATGCATGCGGTGTCGTACCTCCTTTAGGGTTTACCCTTCGCCTTCCGAGGTGAGCACATCGTCCTCCAGGTCATATGTGGTGTCGTGCTGCGGGTGCATGAACTGGGCACCAATCTGAGTGCCGCCTTGCGCTTCTGCAATTCGCTCTGCACCAGGGTCTTCCTGAGTACTAAGGCTCGCCCACTCATCCCCCGCCATCATGGCAGGGTCGATGTCCTTCGACCAATGATCGAGCGGTGTTTCCCGCCACAACGGAGCGTCTTTGTCCGGCTCTCTCCTCGATTCGTCTGCCATCGCCGACACCTCCAATCACCTTGGACTGTGACACAACGTTAGGATGTGATAAATCACCGACGCTATGCAGTTCATAGTTCGTCCAATCGCCTCATATCCATGGAATGAAAGATAGGAGGACACCCTATGTATGCACGGAGCTACGATCGCATCGTCGGCTGGCTGTTTTTTGCTGTCGGGATTGCCGGCTTGTTCGTTCACCACCTGGCAACGTACGCTGTACTGACTGGACCTGAAACGATCATGAACCTGATGGTCGGTCTCGCGGGCATGAGCGCGGCAAGGCGCCGAACACGCACCAGTACCGTCAGCGCGACGCTGATCGGGGTCGGACTCCTGCTCTGGGGAATTTGGGGTTTGGCTTGGCCACAATCTGTACTTGGGACGGCGGAGCCGCTCGAGGTGGTTGTACACATCGTCTGCGGACTGTGGGGCATGTATGTCGCTGTCCATGATGTCAATGAATGGCGGCGTCACGTTGCCTGAGTCCTTCATATCCGGCCCCTGCCTGCGCATACTAACGCGCGGGGGAAACCCTGCGTTCGGTCAGATGCGACAAGGTCAAAGGGGGCGAATCGATGAAAATTCAGGACCTGATGACGAAGGACGTCCAATGTGTTCGTGAAAGTGAACCGGTTCAGCGTGCAGCACAGATTATGGCGCAGGTTAACTGCGGATCCGTTCCGGTCTGCGATGAACAAGAGCGTGTCACAGGCATGGTAACCGACCGTGACATCGCGATTCAAGTTGTTGCGAACGGAAAACAGAACGCAATGTGCCGGGACGTCATGTCGCGTGAGGTTGTGACGGCGAGGCCGGATACGGACGCGCACGAAGCCGCAGACCTGATGGCACAACACCAGATCCGTAGACTGCCTGTCGTGGACGCGAACGGCAAACTCTGTGGAATTTGCGCGATTGGTGATTTGGCAACGGTAGACATTCACATCAATGAGGCAGGAGACGCCTTGAGCAAGATCTCTGTCCCGACGGACGCGCCAAACGCCATTCACTGAACGCGCAACAACTGACCGAAAAGCAAAGTGTCTCAGGGGAATCTTCCTCTGAGACACTTTGTCGTTCCGACCTGTAAGCGCATTGTCTGTTAAGCACTTTGCCCCGTGTTGGGTCCACCAGTCTTTGTGTTCATTTGTTTTGCCTCCGAAACGGCTTGCTCAATCGCTGCACGGAGCTCCGGTTCTGACAAGTTCAGCCCCTGACGACTTGCAACTGTGCTCGCGTAACTCAGTGCATGACTGAGCTTTTCCTGCCCGGATGACGTCGAGAATGCCGCCTCAGCATAACGGAACGCCTCTCGGCCAATTTGTCCAAGTACCTGGCGTTCCTTAAGCGTCGTGTGGCTGTCCAGCCACCGCTTGAGCACCGGCATACTGCGGTGAAGCAGAACCAACAGTGAAATGATGACGAGTTGCAACAAAACCAACACGGCGCGATCTAACACGTTCATCCAGATCTGTTGCACGGGCTTATCCTCCTTCCCGATGTAGACATGCAGTGACCCGATGCAATCGGGGACCGCTTCCGACAGCACATCGTATGAAGGAGACGCACAGGCTGCCCGTGCAAACAGGAAGGGCCCTGTCTTAGACAGGGCCCTTCCCTATTCAATACCTGAATCGCGATTCAATTAGGAGCGGCCAGCCAGCTGCTGTTCCGCCAAGGCGACCAGTTTACGGGTGATGTGTCCACCAATCGCACCGGTGTCACGCGTTGCCATCGTGCCCCAGTACCCATCCTGAGGGGTCGAGATGCCCAGTTCAGAAGCAACCTCGTACTTCAGCTGATCGAGAGCCTTCGCTGCACTTGTCACCACTGGCTGATTACGTTTTTGTCCTTGCGCCATGTGGTATCACCTCCTTATGGGCGTTATTGTCCCCGCCCGCGGAGGCAGTACACCTGTTACATTCTGCTACAAGTTCCATCTCGCACAGTCAGTTCAAAGCCCGCTGCTTACCGCTCATCCAAAGGCTGAAACGCGACGTGTGTCGGACCTGTGTACTCCGCACGTGGACGAATCAGGCGGTTGTTCGCATACTGCTCCAACACGTGAGCAGTCCAGCCTGCGATGCGGCTGCAGGCGAAAATCGGCGTAAAGAGGTGGGTCGGCAGGCCGATGGCGTAATACGTCGACGCAGAGTAGAAGTCGACGTTCGGATACAGTCCCTTTTGTGCCATGACTTCCTTCTCGATGACCTGCGACATTTCATACCACTTTGTCTGACCTGCTCGTTCTCCGGCCTCTTTGCTCAAACGGCGCAGGTGCGTAGCACGTGGGTCGTCCGTTCGGTAGACACGGTGTCCGAAGCCCATAATCTTTCTGTGTTCAGCCAACGCGTTTGTAATGAAGTCGTGCGACTTGGAAGTGTCGCCGATTTCCAGCAGCATTTTCATGACCTGCTCATTGGCGCCGCCGTGTAGGGGGCCTTTGAGCGTGCCGATGGCTGAAGTAATGGCAGAGTACATGTCCGACAACGTGCCTGCCGTGACGCGCGCTGAGAACGTAGACGCGTTCAGTTCGTGATCTGCATGAAGAATAAGTGCTATGTTGAACGCCTGCTCGGTGAACTCGTCAGGGGACTCGCCGCGCAGTAAATAAAAGAAACTGGCCGCTGCGCTCAACTCTGGGTTGGGCTCAATCGGGTCCAGTCCCTGGCGAATTCGTTCAAATGTGGTGACAATCGTGGGAACCTGTGCAACCAGACGGATCGCCTTGCGAACGTTTGCCTCGCGCGACTCGTCGCCGTCATCCGGGTCGTATAGTGCGGCGTATGATACGGCTGTTCTAAGCACCGCCATGGCGTTTGCGTCAGTCGGGACTTCATGCAGGAACGATAATACCGTCGGGTGCAGTGCCCGGTTGTCAGAGAGGTCCTTACGCAGATCGTTCAGTTCAGAACGCGTAGGTAAGGTACCGTGCCACAACATGTACACAACCTCTTCGAAACTGGCATGTCCGTTGATCAAATCGTGAATATCAAGTCCATGGTAAAGCAGTCGGCCTTCTTTGCCGTCGACAAAGCAAATTTCAGATGTGTTGGCAACCACATCCTCCAAACCTGCGACGAACCCAGTGTCTTTGGCCAAAAGAGTTCCCTCCCTCTCCAGTGCTGCATTCCCATTCAGGTCTTGCCCCCGCGACGCCGCCCTGCAAAGTCCCATCCGCTTTCATTATACTAACCGCTATCGGGCTGCACAAACGTCGGACAGTGTTTTGACGCAATTTGGCGCTTGTTGACGCAGCTTTGACACAGCTTGTCTTCCTAAGCGGGGCGCGCGAGAGCGCAGTCTCACACGCCCACAGAAGCTTTGCCTCCCAAACGTTCGGTCGGGCCCCGTATGATCACTGGGACGGAGTCCACAAAGTGATTCCGTCGCCCCCTTGGGTTCCCTTCCGGCGCCGCAGCGAAAATGAGGCGTTCGAGGAATTTTCGGCACTTTGCATCCCTTGCGCTTCTCCGACGGCATCCACCATTGCATATTCGCCGCTCAGTGTTGGCCGGAGTGTGTCACTGCGAAAGCCACGCCGCGTGGCTTCCAGCGTCACGATGTCGAGTGGTGACACGTTCCCGAGGTTGACCTGATTGCCGATGTGATTGATGTAAAATACCTGTTGCTTCGCAAGCGGGGCTTCCCAGATGAGCCGCGTGCAGAGTGGGCCCACCGTATGCAACAGAGCATCAACGTCCTCAGTGCGAACGTTACCCTCTGAGTCGTAAACGCCAATGCCTTTACCGGCTTCACGTCCCTCTACCACGATGTAATTTGCTCCGCTGTTTAAATCGCCGTGGATAATCTGCGCCTGTTCGGACACTGGCAAAAATGTTCCGGGGATTTTTTTGCCGACTTCGGACAACACGGTGAAACCCATTTTGCGAGCTGTGCGGATCATTTCGCGACGTGTCCGCAGCGGCATGTTCACCGTGCCATCTGACACCTCGACCACTTTGACGCCGGCCTCTTGAAGAGCGGATAGGTAATCACGCCAGCGTCCTTGAACGTATGCGATTTCCAGCGAAGTTCCGCCCGGGTAAGCTTCAATCCCGTACTCTTGGCACAGCATCACTTTATCCATGATCCGCTCCGGTGGACAGACGCTGGCGCTCGCAAATCCGAACTTCCAGTAATCAATGTAGCCGGATGCAAGCTGAAACAAGTCGCGCATCATCGTGATCGGCAACCCTTTGTCGATCACCATTGTCAATCCGCCGATCCGCGGCTTGTCGACTCGCCCCGCTAACGCATCCTCCAGATGTGCACTCCAGTACTTTGACTCCACTGCACCCGCCCCTTTACATCGGTCTGACGCGAGTAGTATATGGGCAGGTGCCAATTGACGTGCCGGAGATTCAAAGGTGAGCCAAGGTCAGCGGATCAACATCAGTCCAGCGGTAGCAATCAGCACTAAACCTGTCAACAAATCCGTCGAGAGTCGCACCGCGCGGCCGATCCAGCGACCGAGTTCGAGTCCAGCCAACGTCATGATGAGACTGACTGCACCGAAGACGACGGCCGATTCTGCAATCGAAACATGAAACATACCAAGTCCAAAGCCAACCGTCAGGTTGTCCAAACTCATCGCAACGCTAAGAACGATGAGACGAAGTCCGGAAAGGTCGTGTTTTGTCTCAGAGTGGCTGTCGGCGCGCATCTGCAAGAGTGAGTACACGCCCGCACCGACCAATACAACAATGCCCGCGTATCGAGCTGGAGCACCAATTAAACGCGCAGCCCCTTCTCCAAGCGCAACGCCAATCACCGGCATGAGGGCCTCAAACAGGGCAAACAACAAGGCTGTAGCGAACTGCCGTTTGCGGCTGATTCCCGCCGAACCGAGCGCAATCGCGGCGATGCTGTTATTGAGTGCCAGGGCAAGTGCCAGCATCACCAATTGCCAACTCACCGCACAACCCCTCCCGGCTGACTCACCCTCCACAGCGACTGTGTGGGCGCAGCAAAATAAAGCAAAGCGTCTCCAACGAACGACTGTGTACCCAGCACCAGCAAGAGGTCACCCTCACCTAGGCGCCTGTCTGCAGCCCGCACGGCGTCACCCATGTCCGTACACTCTTCTACGTCCTCGAGCAAGGTGCGTGCAGCAGAAGCTACCCCCGCGTCGAAATGCAGGTGTGGGTTTTTGGCTTGGGCCACGATGGCGAATGATGCCCACGGGCAAAGTACTTCAAGTACGCCCGTCACATCCTTGTCCACTGGCAGCCCGAACACAAGCCCCACGCGGCCATGTGCATGACCAGCGCGCCATTCTTCCAGCCACGCTGCAATAAAGCGCGCAGAGTCGCGGTGAATGGTGCCGTCGACTACGGTGAGTGGCCTGTCGCGGACGACTTGCATACGGCCGGGTAGTTGTAGCTGCCGCAGGTCGATTAGAGTGGGAATGCGCCTTGCTAGCTCCGGCCATATGTCGAATACGGCAGTCGCACCCGCCGCGGCCACCTCTGCGTTTACCGACAGGTAGGGGACACCGCTTGGTAGTTCGATGTCCACCGTCCGGCTGACGGGATCGGGCAAATGTACCCTGGGGGTTTGCAAACCTTCAGCCTCGACAATTTCGAAGCGTGCGCCGTGTCGCAAACAGGCAGTGTGAAATTCCGTCAGCACTTCGCCCGTCTGCTTGTGACTGACGACAAATTTGGTCGCATCAGTCACCACTCCCGCCTTTTCGCGAGCAACATCTGCCAATGTGGGCCCTAACTCTCGCGCGTGTTCGAGGAAGATCGGCGCCACAACCGCCACCTCGTGCACGACTTGATTGACGTCGTCATGCAGCGCGCCGCGTCCACATTCGTAGACGTTCACGTCTGTCGACTGTTCACGAAACCACAGTGCGGCGACGACGGCCAATAAGCCGACAGGTCCTATGTACTGCCCGCCTGGCACTGGCAGAGTCTCTGAGACTTCTGACACCTGGTGCATGAGGCGGGCAAAGTCTGTTTCTGGAATCGGGGTGCCGTCCACTCGGAACCGCTCCATAAAGTCTACCAAGTGTGGCCCAGTAAAGAGGCCGACGCGAAGCCCTGCCCGCTGCAGAATCGCTGCGAGCAGGATCGCGTGCGACCCCTTCCCTTTGCTGCCCGTCACCATGATGTTGCGCGCGTGATCCGGACACTCGAAGTAGTCGAGGATGCGACGCGTCCACTCGGGGTGACGAATTTCGCGATCAGCTTTCCCTTCAATAAAGGGCTTTGCACGGTTATACGACTTGTACGCCAGCCCAATCACGTCTCGCATGAACGGGTCAGTGCGCACCTGCAGAAGACATCGACCAGTCGTGTGAGCTCGAACCCTCGAGAAACTTCTCCACGTCCATCGCAGCTTTGCAGCCACTGCCTGCAGCCGTGATCGCTTGGCGATAGTGTGGGTCCATCACGTCACCACACGCAAAGACCCCTTCGACAGTCGTCGCTGAGGAAACGCCCTGTGTCTTGATATAGCCGACACTGTCCAAATCAAGCTGCCCATTTAAGAAGGCGGTGTTTGGCTGATGGCCGATCGCTATGAACAGGCCTTCCGTCGGCAGTACGCGCGTTTCTCCGGTTTCATTGTCTTTAACCTCGAGCCCAGACACTTTGCCGTCCTGGGACTGTACCGAGGTCGGCGTGACGTTCAGCGCCCACTTGATTTTCGGGTTGTTGCGTGCACGCTCTTGCATCACTTTCGACGCCCTCAGTTCATTTCTCCGATGCACAATCGTGACCTCACTGGCGAATTTGGTCAGGAAGGTCGCTTCTTCCATGGCCGAGTCTCCACCGCCGACAACCAGAATTGGTTTGTTGCGGAAGAAAAACCCGTCACACGTGGCGCACGTTGAAACGCCACGGCCCACTAAGTCTGACTCGCCGGTGATGCCAAGCATTTTCGCGGACGCTCCAGTAGAAATAATCAACGCTTCCGCCTCATACTCGTCTTCGTCGTTCACGGTCACTCGAAATGGACGCTTGGACAAGTCTGCTGCCGTCGCCCAACCGTGCACAAACGTCGCGCCGAAACGCTCGGCTTGTTTGCGCATGTTGTCCATTAACTCTGGACCCATAATAGCGTCCGGGAAGCCCGGGAAATTTTCGATTTCGGTTGTCAAAGTCAACTGACCACCGGGTTCATTGCCTTCTACCACCACTGGCTTCAGGTTTGCTCGAGCGGCGTATATCGCTGCAGTCAGACCTGCTGGTCCGGTGCCGAGAATCATCACTTGATGACGTTCCATCTGTATCAACCTCCTCGATTCAGTGTATCAGGATTTCTCGCCAAATGCATGCCACGTCTGGAGAATGGCAGATTACACAAGCAAAGGGAGCAGGTGAACGACTGGTTCACTCCTGCCCCGCCGTTGTTGCCTAACTGACTGTGGCCGTCAATCCTACTTCGACGCCTGACCCAGCACTTCGTTGAAGAAGGACAGTGTCTTCGCAAGCGCGTCGCGCGCCGCATTGACCTCATACGAAGGACGACCATCGTTAAAGAAGGCGTGATTCGCCCCCTTGTAAATGTCGACTTCCACCGATTTGCCAGCTTTGCGCATGTTCTCTGCGAACGTCTGAATGACCGGAATGAGACGGACGTCGTCTTCGCCGTAAAAAGCGCGCACTGGGCAAGTGATTCGTTCGATCCCGGCTTCATCCGGCAACACGCTGCCGTAATACACGGCCGCGCCGCGCAGTTCTGGGTCACTCGCCGAGAGCAGAGCGGACAGACTACCGCCCATGCAGTACCCGACAGACGCGACACCCTGCCCTTTGCTGGGTCCGTAAGTTGCGCGTAAAAAGGCTGAGGTCGCCGTGACTTGCGGCATGTAGCGGTCCATCTGCAGGCCACCAAACAATGTCGAAAATGTCTCGCCAATGGCCTTCTGTTCTTTCTCCGGAAGTTTCGCAAGCGCCGCTTCACGGTCATCGGCGTTGTGCCAGACTGACGGCGGTACCGAGTTGAGGAACTCTTTCACCAAACCAATGCGCTCTGTCCGCAGTGCTTCCGGCCGTTCCCCATTCACGGCGTACAGGTCAGGCGCAAACGCGACGTACCCTGCCTCGGCAAAGCGTGTCGTCACATCCTGAATGTGCTCGTCGACACTCCAAATCTCCTGAATCACAATGACGGCCGGCAGCGGTGTCTTCGCGTTTTCTTGCACTGCCGCGAAGCCCAGGTACTGGTTGTCAGCGCCGTAACGCACCCATTCCGTTTTTACTGGCATGTCTTCATCCCTTTCTTATGTAGGCATTGTGTCCAATCCATCAGGACTTCACCTGTTGTTCCTGAAAATCTCGGATGCGTTGCAAGCGATCGGAGAACCCTTTACGGATAGTCTTCAGCCGTTTGAGCTTATCATCGATGTTACCGAGGACCTCTTCAATACGACGAACAGACTCATCCAGCAACTGCTGGCGCTCTTCCTCAGTCATCTCCTGGGTGTGCCAGGACGCCCTAATCTCGTCGAGAACGCGTTCGTGATCGAGGATCGACTTGATCTCCTGCAGAGAGTAGCCAAGTGACTCCTTCAGTCGCAGGATACGCCGAAGTTTCTCTACCCCAGCATGATCATACAGGCGGTGTCCGCCTGCAGTCCGCGACGCAGGTTCGACAAGGCCCACTTCCTCGTAGTAATGCAAGGTCCGCGGTGTAACACCTAACTCTTTCACGACTTCCTCGACAGTAAACGACAACCTGTCGTCTTCGAGGTGCTCCGTATCCTGTTCTTTGCCCATGTCGTAGACGGGCCTCCAATGCCTGAGGATTTGCGGCGACATTATAGCATGACTCTCACGTGAACGTCCATTTATCGGCACAGTAATTTTGTCAGTGAAGATAAACGTAACGTTGACGTAAGATGTATATGTTTGTTAAGATTTTCTGTGGGAAATTTGTGGATGGCGTGGTCTGGCTTTCTTTCAAGACAGACAAAGGGAGTGGTATTGTTGGCAACTGCGTCAATCTCGAGGCGCGGCACTGCGTACAAGTGGATCGCGCTCTCAAACACAACTCTAGGTGTCCTAATGGCCGCCATCAACGGGACCATCCTCATTATTGCACTGCCTGTCATATTCAAGGGCATCCAGGTGAATCCGCTTCAGGGGGGACAGACTGGTCTACTCTTATGGGTGCTACTTGGCTTTAACGTCGCCACAACTGTTCTGTTGGTGACGTTCGGGCGGCTGTCCGACCTGTTCGGTCGCGTCCGACTGTACAACCTGGGGTTTTTAATTTTCACCATCGGCTCAATTCTATGTTCTCTGACGTGGAGTAAAGGCTTAAACGGCGAAGTGGAACTTATTATCTTCCGGATCGTCCAGGGCATCGGTGGTGCGTTTTTGTTTTCCAACAGCGCTGCCATCCTGACAGACGCATTCCCAGGCAACCAGCGTGGGCTGGCACTTGGACTCAACCAAATCGCGGGGGTCGGCGGTGGGGTCATCGGTCTAGTCGTCGGTGGCTTGCTCGCCGCCACGGGTCACTGGCGCTGGATTTTTCTTGTTAACGTGCCCATCGGGATCATCGGAACAGTCTGGGCGTACATCGCACTGCGTGAATTGACCACCCGCCCTGAGCGGCACAAGATAGACTTCTGGGGCAACATCACGCTGGGTCTCGGCATTACCGGCATCATGCTCGGTCTCACGTACGGCATTATGCCGTACAAGAAGTACAACATGGGTTGGCACAGCCCGTTTGTGATCACATCACTCGTCGGCGGCGTTGTGATGTTGCTCCTGTTCGTATGGATTGAGAATATCGTCGAAGACCCGATGTTCTACATGCACTTGTTCAGGATTCGCGCCTTTGCGTTTGGCAACATGAGCAGCTTTTTCGGCGCGTTAGCTCGCGGTGGGTTGCAGTTTATGCTGATCATCTGGCTGCAAGGCATCTGGCTGCCCCTGCACGGAGTATCGTACGCGGACACACCCCTCCGGGCCGGCATTGATACGCTGCCGCAAATGGTCGGCTTCCTGGTGGCAGGTCCCATCAGTGGCTACCTGTCTGACCGCTTTGGCGCACGCCTGTTTGCCACTGGCGGCATGGTGGTCAGCGCGATTGGCTTTCTGCTGCTGTTGACCTTGCCATTCAACTTCCACTACTGGCCGTTTGCCGCGTACCTGTTCATTATTGGCTGTGGCATGGGCCTCTTCGCTTCGCCAAACAGCGCATCGATCATGAACTCGGTGCCACCCCGCTTTCGCGGCGCTGCATCCGGCATGCGCGCGACGTTTATGAATGCCGGCCAGATGATGAGTATGGGCGTGTTTTTCAGCATCGTGATCGCCGGCTTAGCGGCAC
>JAKAXI010000036.1 GCA_021816665.1 Bacillota bacterium
TCCGATCTACCTCTGTACCGCTTGATCTGTCTCTTCACGATACCTACTTCATCGTTGCGCACATTCACTACGTGCTGTTTGGCGGTAGCGTCATGACCATCATGGCGGGCCTGTTCTTCTGGTTCCCGAAGGTGACTGGAAGGATGTACAACAAAAAGTGGGGCTATGCAGGCTTTTGGGTCTACTTCGTCGGCACACAGGTCACATTCTTCCCGATGCACCTGCTCGGCCTTGCCGGTATGCCGCGCCGTTACTCGACATATGCGCCGGAGTTTCACCTCTGGAACCAAGTATCGACGATTGGCGCCTACATCCTTGGTGTTGGTACGCTGATCATCCTCGGAAACTTGCTCTTCTCGGCTAAATACGGCCGCACGGTGGGTTCGAACCCGTGGCAGGCTCAGACGCTGGAGTGGACAGTACCGTCTCCGCCGCCGGAACACAACTTCGATGACATCCCGGTCGTTACGGACAACCCGTATCAGCCGTACCCGGACCCTGGTGCTAGCGACGACCCACATACAGCACCAGCTGGTACGTGACGCAGTAGATGTTTCATGGTCTGACAAGAACCGTGATGAGGAGGTGCATCGAAGGCGGTTATTCACGAACACGACCCGATCGACCGCGAGCAGAACATTGACCGCCAAGGCAATCTGGTCCTCGCCATATGGTTGGGGTTGGGCGCGCTGACGTTCGCAGCCGCGTCCCTTGTTGGTTCAAACGTCTACTTGCGCAACTGGAGTCCATCCCAATTTATGTTGCCTCCTTTGGCACGACTACAAGATTTACCCTACTTTGCGACCTTGCTGTTGATCGTTTCCGGCATCTTATGCCTTATCGCCGGCGCGCTGTTTGCAAAGAACCGTTGGCCAGCGTTGAACGGAGTGCTCGCTTTGACCGTGCTGTCTTACATCGCTGTCGTCGGTATTGAGTTGAGGTTGCTCTTGTGGTTTACCTTCACGTCGGTTCAGATGCGCACAGCGTACGCGCCGACAGCCTTCATTGAACTCGGCGTGTCGGTCACATCCGTTGTGTTCTTGGCCGTGTCTGGCACGTACGCTTCGTACGGAAACAAAGCCCGGCTGAATTACTTCTTTCCTGCAGCGATGAACTGGTGGCTCTACAATGCGCTGTTTGGAATTGTGGTGCTGTTGGTCGAGAACGTCATCACGGTTCGCAGCTTTGTAGCTTGGTGCGGACAACACCTGACCTGATCAGAATGATGGAGGTGGCAGAATGCCGTTGATTGGATTCGCGTTTGGTGTGTTTGTGTTCGTTGCCATTACCCTGCTGGTCTTGAAGTACACTACGTACCTATCGAAGTTGAAAAAGTGAGAAGGTAAGACCCGGAATGAAAGACGGGTTGTTCCCCCCGGCACGAACGGTGCTTGGGGGACAACCCTCCTGTTTCCTCGTAGTTTGAACCCACTGGCATTTAGGCGCTGAGGACTGTGGTGATGCGGCGGATTGCTTCATCAAGCTCCTCTTGGCTGATGACAAGTGGTGGTGCAAAGCGGATCACGTTCTCGTGCGTTTCTTTGCACAGCAACCCAAGCTCCATTAGCCGTTCGCAGTACGGCCGTGCCGGTTCATCAAGCTCCACGCCGATAAACAAACCCCGTCCGCGAACTTCGACGATATGCGGGTTGTCGACCTTGCGCAGGGCGGAAAGCAGGTACTCGCCGAGCACTCGCGAGCGTTCTGGCAACTGTTCTGCTTCGAGTACGTCGAGCGCTGCAATCGCGACAGCGCACGCAAGCGGGTTGCCGCCGAACGTTGAACCGTGGGAACCCGGCTCAAACAGCCCGAGAATGTCGTGGTTCGCTGCGACTGCAGAGACCGGTAGCACACCGCCGCCGAGCGCCTTGCCCATGACGTACACATCCGGTGTCACGCCTTCCCACTCGCAGGCAAACCACTTACCCGTTCGCCCGAAGCCCGTCTGAATTTCATCGGCCATCAGTAACACGTTGTTCGCGCGGCAGATCTCGGCAGCCCGCTTGAGGAAGCCGTCCGGAGGGATGTGAATGCCGGCTTCTCCTTGAATCGGCTCGACCAGAAATGCGGCTGTGTTCGGGTTGATCGCGGCTTCCAGCGCCTCGGCGTCACCGTACGGGATCACGCGAAATCCCGGCGTGAGCGGACCAAACCCGCGCTGATACTCGGCGTTTGAGGAGAGTGAGACAGCGGTGATGGTGCGACCGTGGAAGTTATCTTCACAGACAATGACCTCAGCCTGGTTCTCCGCTACGCCTTTCACCTCGTACGCCCAACGCCGCGCGGCTTTCAGCGCAGTTTCCACAGCTTCGGCCCCGGTGTTCATCGGGAGAATCATATCCTTGCCAGTGACCTGTGACAGGCGCTCAAAAAACGGGCCGAGTTTGTCGTTGTGGAACGCTCGTGACGTGAGTGTGACGCGGTCCGCCTGTTCCTTTAGCGCCGCAATGATTTTTGGGTGCCGGTGCCCTTGATTTAACGCCGAGTATGCGCTCAACATATCCATATAGCGGTGGCCTTCCGGATCTTCGACCCAGATGCCCTCCGCACGCGCAACGACAATCGGAAGCGGGTGGTAATTGTGAGCCCCAAGTGTTTCTGCTTTTTCCATCAGTTCTTCTGATTTTGTGCTAGTATGTGCCATGGGATAACCTCCTTGGGTCCGGTAGCCGAGCACCGAACCTTGTACACTCCACCCCCCATTATCCTTGCTCTTTCGCAGGGGTTCAACACCCTGTGTGGAACGAATGGACGGTGGGTTAATTCATCCAGCCGAATTTTTTTTACCACCTTGGAAGGGGGAGCGCAAAGTGGATACAGTCCCTGCGCTTCTAGTCGCTCTGGTGACAGGTTGGTTTACTGTGCTGGTTGCTCGCCAGTACTTTCGCAATCATCGGCCTAACTTGTTCTTCTGGAGCGTGTCGCTCGCTTTTTCCTGTCTGGCTTCTCTGGCGTACTCTCTGTCGCTGTGGCAGACGCCGCACAGCGGGGCGATGTTTCTGATTTATTACCTTCTAGGCGCGCTGTGGATGCCCGCGCTGATGGGCCTTGGCAGCCTCGGCCTCGTGTTTAGGCCGCGAACCGTAAACATCGTTGCCACAATCGTATGTATCCTTGGACTCATTGGTTCTGTATTGCTGCTGAAGAGCCCGGTCTTAGCTGCACCCTTGCAGGCTTTACATGGTGGTGCCGGGACTGGAGTCGTGCAGCAGGGCTCCTGGCTCGTGTTTTTGATTGTTCTGAACTCGTTTGGTGCAATCGCGGTGTTTTTAGTCGCGATCATGTCGGCCGTGAAGGCGGCGAAAAAGCAAGCGCCTGCTCGGTTTTTCTACGGCAACCTGTGGCTCGCGATTGGCATCCTGATTATCTCCGCAGCAGGCAGTGCAGCCCGGCTCGGTTTGCCGCAGTTGTTCTGGATCACGATGCTCATTGGCTGGGTTCTTACGTACTTCGGCTATCGACTACTCACTCCAGCCGCAGTCAGTTGTTTGACACTCGGTACAGCTTCTTAAGTCAGCTTACAGGGGGGAGGAAAGCTCGGCGGCTGCACCCAACCTCGCACTGTGACAAGGGACGGGGCATTTGCCCCGTCCCTTGTTCTCGCTCAGCCGCTGTGGTGGCCTTTCATGCGCGTCCACTTGCGGTTCTTGTTCCCTAGGCTTGGAAAGGTATCGCCTCTGCGCAGCCGCACTCTCCTTGGCTTAAGCAGGTTGCCACCGTCGGGGCGTTCGCTCACCTCGACGTAGACGCCGTCGTTCGGGGCTTCCCATCCGGATTCAAACTGATTGTGCTGTCCCACGCTGTCACCTCCGCTTGAACCTGTTCGTTCAACGGTAGTATGTGACGGCACTTTGGACGGCATGCCTCGATCATGCGGCTATGAGGCGGGTGACGTTAGGCGATTGTGATGTCTTTGTTCAGGTACACGTCCTGAATCGCTTGGAGCAGCTTTGCGCCTTCATCCATTGGACGTTGGAACGCCTTGCGCCCCGAAATGAGGCCCATGCCGCCAGCGCGTTTGTTGATCACGGCCGTCTTCACAGCCTCTGCAAAGTCGTTCTTGCCGGATGGCCCGCCGGAGTTAATCAGGCCAATTTTGCCCATATAGCCGTTGGCGACCTGATAACGAGCGAGGTCGATCGGGTGCTCGCTCGTCAACTGGGTGTAGATGCGCTCATCCGTCTTGCCGTAGCTCGACCCCTCCATGTTGAGGGCTTTAAATCCACCGTTCGTGTCCGGCAGCTTCTGTTTGATGATGTCAGCACCAATCGTCACACCAAGGTGGTTCGCTTGTCCAGTCAAGTCAGCTGCTGTGTGGTAGTCAACCCCACCTTGTTTGAACTCTGGGTTGCGCAGGTAACACCAGAGCACGGTGTACATACCAAGCTCATGTGCAAGCTCAAACGCTTCGCTGACTTCCTGCAACTGCCGGGTGGATTCGTCGGACCCGAAGTAAATTGTAGCCCCAATACCGGACGCGCCCATATCCCAGGCTTGGCGCACGCTTGCGAACATGACCTGGTCAAACTTGTTCGGGTAGGTGAGGAGCTCATTGTGGTTAATCTTTACAATATACGGGATCTTGTGCGCGTATTTGCGCGACGTGATGGCCAGGACGCCAAGCGTCGAAGCAACCGCGTTACAGCCGCCTTCGATCGCCAGTTTGACAATGTTCTCTGGGTCGAAGTACGCCGGGTTCGGCGCAAACGAAGCGCCAGCCGAGTGCTCGATGCCCTGGTCTACCGGCAGAATCGAGACGTATCCTGTGTTTGCCAGGCGTCCAGTTGACAGCAACTGTTGGAAGCTGCGCAAAACCTGGTTGTTTCGGTCTGATCCCGCCAAAACATTGCCGACGGTCTCGGCTGATGGGAGGGTCAGTGCGGATTTGGGAATGGTCTTGCATTCGTGTTTGAGCAAGTTGTCTGCATCGTCGCCTAAATACGAAACGATTTGATCCAGTTCCATCCTCGCGTCACTCCTTGTCGTTCCTATTTCCGAGCTTGTTCGGCGCACGGGCCGAGTTACAGCCGGAAAATCCCCATCCACTGTACCAGATTCGGCGGACGGCGAAAACTCCTGCCGTAGCGCAGGAGGAGATTCGTGTATAATATTTTCCGTAGTCCTGTCGCATGGCGGTTCCTAGAACCATGCTTCGAAAGGAGATGCACGCATGTTTCTGCGTCACATGACCCGACCGGTTCGAGTCGGAGACGTCACCATCGGCGGCAGCAATCAAGTGCTGATTCAAAGTATGACCACAACCAAAACGGCTGATGTGGCCGCTACCGTCGCCGAGATCCATCGGTTGGAAGAGGCAGGCTGTGAGATCGTCCGCGTTACGGTTAACTCGAACGAAGCGGCTGACGCCATTAAAGCCATCAAGAGGGCTATCCATATCCCGCTCGTTGCGGATATTCACTTTGATTACCGCCTCGCGCTCAAGGCGATCGAGAACGGTGTCGACAAGGTGCGCATCAACCCTGGCAATATCGGCAAGCGCGAACGCGTCGAAGCTGTGGTGAAGGCGTGTAAAGAGCGCGGGATCCCGATTCGAATCGGGGTCAACTCAGGTTCTCTGGAACGCCACATCCTCGAAAAGTACGGTTACCCGACGGCCGAGGGGATGCTCGAGAGTGCATTGCACCACATCCGGATTCTGGAGGATCTCGATTTCCAAGACATTATCGTGTCGATGAAGGCGTCAGATGTGCCGCTTGCGATCGAGGCGTACCGACTCGCTGCGGAGTCGTTTGACTACCCGCTCCACCTTGGCATCACGGAGTCTGGCACACTTTACTCGGGCACCATCAAGAGTTCAGCCGGCCTTGGTACGCTGTTATCGATGGGGATCGGCAACACGATGCGCGTATCGCTCAGCGCTGACCCGGTCGAGGAAATTCGCGTCGCTCGCGAGTTGCTGAAGACCTTCCACGTCATCTCGAACGCCGTTACGCTCGTGTCGTGCCCGACATGCGGCCGGATTGACATTGACCTCATCAACGTCGCCAACGAGATCGAGAAGTACGTCGAGAACATCAAGGCCCCGATTAAGGTGTCGGTTCTCGGCTGCGCCGTGAACGGTCCGGGTGAAGCCCGCGAGGCAGACATCGGGATCGCAGGCGGCAAAGGCGAAGGTCTGTTGTTCCGCAAAGGCGAAGTCGTCCGCAAAGTGCCGGAAGACAGCCTCGTCGATGAACTGAAGAAGGAGATCGACACGCTTGCTCGCCGCTACGCAGAGACGGGCTCGATCGACGAAGTTCCGGCTCGGTAAGCGGAGGTCGGGCGGTGTTGGGTGTTGACCGAGCGGATCCTGCATGGTGGCCGGGTGGTGGCGCGGCAGACGCTCCGGCAGTGGCTAGGCTGCGGCTGGGCTGACGGCTGGGCTGAGCCGGATACATGAGGCTGCGGCTTGCGCCAATATGGCGCAAGCGACCTCATAACGCCAATTTGGTCGGATACGGGCGAACGCGGGCGGCGATAGCGCCAAACTGGCGTAAACCGGCCGGGATCATGCTGGCATTGCGCCATTTCGGCGCTGATGCTGGGAGTGTAGCCGCGATAACGCCAAACTGGCGTAAACCGGCCGGGCTGACGCTGGCGATAGCGCCATTTCGGCGCTAATGGCTGGGTTGTAGCAGCGATAGCGCCAAACTGGCGCAAACCGGCCGGGATCATGCTGGCATTGCGCCATTTCGGCGCTGATGCTGGGAGTGTAGCCGCGATAGCGCCGAACTGGCGTAAACCGGCCGGGATCATGCTGGCATTACGCCATTTCGGCGCTAATAGCCGGGGTGTAGCCGCGATAACGCCAAACCGGCCGTGACACGGGCAAGAAGAGGTCGAAATGCGCTTTTCCCGGCGTCCGTAGGGCCAAAGATTAAAGGTTAGCGACGCTGGCGTCGCTAATTGACCAATGGCAGGCGAAGCTGGTACCTCTGAGTGTCGAAAATGTCGCTAGTGTCCACTAAACCGGGGCAATAGCGACATTTTTGCACTTCAGGCAGGCGTGAGTACAGGGAGGACCACGGAAATGCCGCCGCCGCGGCGTTGGCCAACGCCAGGATAACGCTGCTTGCCTCTGACAGCACTCCGACAGTGACTGCAGGTCCTGACTTAGCCATCAAGCCACTCCGTTCCACGCACACGCACAGTCACGTATATTCCGCGCAAACATGCCTGTCTATTGACGCGATCTGCAAATGACAGGTACAATCGCTCTATCGACTTTCGCTTTAGTGTATTAGCGAAGTAAAGCGAACGCACAAGCCAGCACACGTGGGATAAGGCGCACGTGGAATAAAACGAACGTCGGATAAAGCAACGCGTGGGGTAAACCACGTCCGAGATCAAGCACATGCAGAAGTGCAGGTGATTCGAAGTGGCGCTAGACTTGAACAACACGTGGGCGGAGCGCCCAGCCGGAATGCGGGATGTGTTCCCGCAGCAGGCGAGACTGCGGCGCAACGTAGAAAACGAACTCCTTGACCTGTTTCAACAGGCGGGTTTTGACATGGTTTCGTGTGGTGCCTTCGAATACGTGGAGACCCTCACACGCGGACGACCGGTGCGCGACGTGGAGACCTTGGTGCAGTGGTTTGACGCTGTGGGGCGAACCGTGGCCTTGCGCCCAGACATGACTCCGTCGATCGCCCGCATGGCGGCTCCGCTCATCGCCAATGGCCGAGGCAGCGTGAAGTGGTCGTATGCAGAACGGGTCTATCACCGTACGTCCGATCCCGCTTCCTTAAGCTGGGCGAGCGGCCGCGCGGCGGAGTCGACACAGGTTGGCGTCGAGTGGATCGGTGCGCGCGGACCGGAGGCGGACGCGCACTTGCTGCAGATCTGTCAACGCGGCATGGAAGCCATCGGTTTGCGTGAGTGGCAGATGGTCGTCAGCCACGCCAGCATCGCCCCGGCGTTGCTCGAGACGTTCGGTGTGGAGCAGAGCGCGATTGAGGGACTGCTGGCGGACCTGACGCGAGGTGACTACGTGTCATTTCAAGAGACTCTGCGGCGGCTCGGGGCCAAACGCGATGTGTTGAAGCAGTTTGCGCTCTGTGACCCGTTTAAACCACAGACGCTTCTCGACCTGATTGATCCCGCTGACCACCGCCCCTGCGCGGAAGACGCGCGGCGCGCCTGGCAAGAGCTGCGCGATTTGGCTGCGGTCTTGCGCGATGTGGGACTCACTGAGCAAGTGTCGTTTGACTTGACGCTGCACCGCGACTTGTCCTACTACACTGGCCTCGTGTTCGAGGTGTTTTCACCAGGCGTCGGTGCTCCGGTCGCTCAAGGCGGACGCTACGACGACCTGCTCGAATCGTTTGGCGCAGGGGCGCCAGCGGTTGGTTTTACGTTTGAAGTGGAACGTGTGCTCGCTGTTTTGACCCAGGGCGCGTGGCTCCACGGGCACGAGGATGGACATGGGAATGGGGAGGGCGAGCTATGCTGACGGTAGCGCTCGCGAAAGGGCGAACGGTGGATGACCTGATGCCGATGTGGCGTCGGGCAAACCTCCCCGCCCCCGAGTCCCTCGACGACTCGCGCGCTTTGGTGTTTGATGTGCCAGACGAACGCTTCGGCATCCTGCGCATGTTGCTCGCGAAACCCGCGGACGTGCCAGCGTACGTGTCACTGGGCGTGGCGGATGTCGGGGTGGCGGGAAAGGACGTGCTACTCGAGAGCGATCGCGATGTCTATGAGCTGCTCGACCTCGGCGTCGCTCGCTGCAAGTTGTGTGTCGCTGGCCGTCCGCAGGAACAAGCGGAGCGCCCGCGCCGGGTCGCGACCAAGTACCCGAAACTGGCGGATGCGCACTTTCGCCGCCTCGGTCAGCAGGTCGAGATTGTTGGGCTGAGCGGTTCCATTGAGCTGGCCGCCGTGATTGGCCTTGCGGACCGCATCGTCGACCTCGTGCAGTCGGGAAAGACACTGGAAGCGAACGGACTCGTCGTGTTCGAAGAACTGCTCGATATCTCAGCGCGCCTCATCGCGAATCGATCGAGCTACCGAATGAAGCGGCAGCAGATCGACGTCGTCTGGCAAGCGCTTGACAACGAGGTGAAGTCTTATGAGTGAGTCGATTCGCGTGCGCACATTCCCTGCGCGGACTTTTTTCTGGTCGCGCGTGAACAGTTACGATGCGGTGGCGATGGATGCTGTGGCCGGAATTGTCTCGGCGGTTCGGACCGAAGGCGACGCGGCTGTTCGTCGGTATACGGCTCAGCTCGACGGCATCGACGCCGCGAAGTCGGAAGGGTGGTCGCCGCAGGTCCCCGCGGAGGTACTCGAATCCGCGTGGGCGGAACTGCCACCATCACTGCAGGGCGCATTGCGCCGCGCCGCCGACCGGATCCGCCAGTTCCACCAAGCGCAGTTGCCAAGTGCGATTGACCTGACTGGCGACACCGGTGAGCGGCTCGGGATGGTGTGGCGCGCCTTGTCTCGCGTCGGCGTCTACGCTCCGGGCGGCCGCGCTGCATATCCGTCAACCGTGCTCATGAATGTGATCCCGGCGCAGGTCGCGGGAGTCGACCACATCGTCCTGGCGTCGCCGCCACAGCGGGACACGGGTCTGCCGCATCCGTACGTGCTTGCGGCGGCGCATATGCTCGGCGTGAAAGACGTCCTCTGCCTCGGTGGCGCACAGGCTGTCGCTGCAATGGCCTATGGCACTGAGACACTTCTGCGCGTGGACAAAGTTGTGGGACCGGGAAACCTCTATGTCGCACTGGCAAAGCGGGCGGTGATGGGAGATGTCGGGATCGACAGTATCGCAGGCCCAAGTGAAGTGTTCATCGTCGCCGACAAAACGGCGGACTCGCGTTACGTCGCGGCGGACATGCTGGCGCAGGCTGAGCACGATCCGGAGGCGGGCGCAGTACTCGTCACGACAGAGCCGGGGCTGTGCGAAGCTGTGCAGACGGAACTCGACCGCCAACTCAAAGACCTGCCAAAACGCGACATCGCGGCAGCCGCCCTCTCGCGCTGGGGGGCTTTTGTCGTCGCGGACAACCTCGACGAAGCCATCGCTGCAGTGAACTCTGCGGCGCCGGAGCATGTGGAAGTCATGGTTGAGCAGCCGGAGCGGGCGCTGGACCTGATTCGTTCGGCGGGGGCGGTGTTTCTCGGACCGTACTCGCCGGAGCCGGTCGGGGATTACTACGCAGGACCGAACCACGTACTGCCGACGCACGGTAGCGCGCGTTTTGCCTCAGGCCTCGGGGTGCTCGACTTCCTGCGGCGCATGACCGTTGTCGCCTACACGCAGGACACGCTCCAGGCGCACAGCGGCGACATCGTCACGCTGGCGGAGGCGGAGGGGCTGCACGCGCACGCCCGCGCTGTGACGATCCGCCACGGGAGCGACGACAAGTGAAGAGCGACCTACACGGGGGTGAGAAGATGCAGGCGAACACACCGACGTTTCAAGCCGAAGTCAACCGCGTTACGGGCGAGACGTCTGTCGCCTTGAAGTTGAACCTGCACGGCGAGGGGCGGTCCGAGCTCGACTTCCCTGTGCCGTTTTTGCGCCACATGCTGCACCTCTTTGCTGTTCACGGTCGGTTTGACCTCGCGATCACGGCGACTGGCGACGTCGACGTCGACGACCACCACCTAGTCGAGGACATCGGACTCTCTCTTGGCCAGGCGCTGCATCAGGCGCTCGGTGACAAGCGCGGGGTCCGCAGGTATGGAGAACGGCACACGCCGATGGACGAGACGCTCGCGAGGGCCGTGATCGACCTGTCCGGCCGCCCGGCGTTCGTCCTGCAGGCGCAGTTCCCCAACGAGCGCATCGGCACCTTCCCGAGCGAATTGGTGGCCGAGTTTTTCAAATCGGTGGCGTACGACGGCCGGTTTGCACTGCACCTCGCTGTGTTGTAC
>JAKAXI010000037.1 GCA_021816665.1 Bacillota bacterium
TTCAGACATCGTAGTGTTGCACCAGAGAGAGCTCAAAGAGCTCGAGCGCATCTCGGGCCTGACGCAGGACAACGCGCGCGAGTTGATATTGTCAACGGTGGAACGAGAAAGCCGCCACGATGCCGCGGTTTTGATGAAGGAGATTGAACAGGAAGCTCGACTGGAAGCTGAAAAGAAGGCACGCGATATCATTGCCACCGCGATTCAGCGCTGTGCAGCTGACCACGCGGCCGAAATCACTGTTTCTGTAGTGAACTTGCCAAATGATGAGATGAAAGGCAGGATTATCGGCCGAGAAGGGCGGAACATCCGAACGCTCGAGACGCTTACCGGCATTGACCTCATTATTGATGACACACCGGAGGCTGTCATTCTTTCCGGATTCGATCCGGTAAGACGTGAGGTAGCTCGCGTTGCACTGGAGCGGTTGGTTGCAGACGGACGCATTCACCCGGCACGCATCGAGGAAATGGTCGAGAAAGCGCGTCGTGACATCGAGGACTTGGTGCGCGAGGAAGGCGAACAAGCGACGTTTGAAACGGGCGTTCACGGTTTGCACCCAGACTTGGTAAAACTTTTGGGTCGACTCAAATTCCGTACCAGCTACGGCCAAAACGTGTTGAAGCACTCGATCGAGGTCGCGCACTTGGCTGGACTCATGGCTGCAGAACTCGGTCTCGATGTGACCTTGGCAAAGCGTGGCGGCCTGTTGCACGATATTGGCAAAGCTGTGACGCATGAGGTTGAGGGTTCACACGTTGAGATTGGCGTGGATTTGGCCAAGCGGTACAAAGAACATCCTGTTGTGATTAACGCTATTGCAGCCCACCATGGTGACGTCGAATTTTCATCGGCGGTCTCGGTGATTGTGGCTGCGGCCGACGCCATTTCTGCTGCTCGGCCAGGTGCTCGTCGCGAGACGCTCGAGATCTACATGAAGAGGTTAGAGAAACTCGAATCGATCGCAGAGTCCTATGAAGGCGTCGAAAAGTGCTATGCGATTCAGGCAGGGCGGGAAGTTCGGATCATTGTCAAGCCAGAAATCATCGATGACGCCGAGTCCGTCCGCGTTGCAAGAGATATCTCAAAGAAAATTGAACATGAACTGGATTACCCAGGTCAAATCAAGGTGACTGTGATTCGAGAAACTAGAGCCGTGGAATACGCAAAATAGAGTGGCCATCCGGCTGCTCTATTTTTTATCGTCAGGACTCTAGACTGAAGGAATGGGGGCGCTGATTGTGCGTGTGGTGTTTATTGGGGACATTGTCGGGCGAACGGGGTGCGAGTACGTCGCTCAAATTCTCGGTGCTGGTCTTGCGGAGCGAAAACCCGATCTTGTCGTCGCGAATGCTGAGAATGCGGCTGAAGGTCGCGGGTTGACGAGGAAGCTTGCAGAGCTGTTGTACGACGCAGGGGTAGAATTCTTGACCCTTGGCAACCACACGTGGGATCAAAAGGACTTTGCGGAGTGGGTCGATGATGACAAGCGAATTGTCCGACCCGCTAATTATCCACCAGGTACCCCTGGTCAGGGGTATACTGTCTTCCGCGTTCAGGGTAAATCGGTACTTCTGGTGAATCTCATGGGACGCACGTTCTTGAGTCAACTCGACTGTCCGTTTCGGACTTTGGACAGAATTCTCGACGAGCACCCTGATGTTCACCTCGTGCTGGTGGATATGCACGCTGAAACCACATCGGAAAAACTAGCGATCGGTTGGGCGTACGCAGGCCGGGTGTCAGCGGTGTTCGGAACGCACACACATGTGCCGACGGCCGACGCGCAGATTCTACCCGGTGGCACTGCATACATAACAGACGTTGGGATGGTGGGACCACGAACCGGGATCCTTGGTATGGACCGAGAAAGTGTGATTCGACGCATGCGCACACAGCTGCCGACACGGTTTACCGTGGCGTCCGGTCCACGCCAGTTTTGTGCGGTCCAAGCCGACTTTGACAACCAAGGTCGAGCCATCGCGATCGAGCCGTGGCAAGTTATCGAACCTGGTGGTCTGTGAATGTTTACAGTGAAAAGGAATACTTCCTCGCGCGGCGAATATCGATATATTGTCCCAGTCTCGATGTCGATGAGGAGGTAGCCCGAGTGGATGTATTAAAGGTCTCTGCAAAGTCGAACCCGAATTCCGTAGCTGGGGCATTAGCAGGTGTACTACGTGAACGAGGGACGGCGGAAATACAGGCGATTGGGGCCGGGGCGCTGAACCAGGCGGTCAAGGCGGTCGCGATTGCGCGTGGGTTTGTGGCGCCAAGCGGCGTGGACTTAATATGTATCCCTGCTTTTACGGATATCGTCATTGACGGAGAAGAGCGCACAGCGATCAAGCTGATTGTCGAACCTCGGTGACTTTCACTGGCACATGGATGTCTGATTAACCTTTTTACGGTTGGAACTTTATTTGGCATTATGCGTCGTTTTGCGGCGGGACAGAATGGGCTGTTCCGCCGTTTGCGATCTTTCGGAAGGGGATGGCGTGCATGAGTGAGAGAGTTGCGGATGCACATGTAGACGTGTTAATGCGGATGGCCGAGGAGGCGCTGTCGTTTGACGAAGGTCTCCTGGCGGCCGGACGCACGGCGCTCACCGCAGGGGGAGTTGCGACCCAGGTGTTTGCGCTGTTTGTGTGGCCGCATTTGTCTCCCCAAGAACAACTTGAACAAGTACTCCGAGAACTGGACTGCTTTTATCGGCAGGTCGTGACAAGCGGAGCTGTAGAGGCCGTCCGAACTTGGCAGGACGCAGAAACGGCAATGGCGAAGGGGCATATTGCTGGTTTACTGTCTCTGGAAGGCGGTGGGTGTTTGCGAGGGCAGGTACACGTGCTTCGCAATTTGTATGACCTCGGCGTGCGAGGTATGGGACTTACGTGGAACGATGCGAATGAACTGGCTGACGGATGTGGCGAGCCACGCGGCGCCGGGCTCACACGTGCGGGCCGTGAGGTCGTCCGCGAGCTCGTGCGGCTCGGAATGTGGGTAGATATTGCCCACTTGTCCGACCGAGGTGTGTACGACATCTTTGACCTCGTCGATGCGCCTGTCATGGCGTCACACGCGAACGCGCGAGCAGTGTACGATCACCCGCGCAACCTGAACGATGACGTAATCCAGGAGGTCGTCCGCCGAAACGGCTGGATCGGACTGACGTTTGAAGCCAGTTTTCTAGGTAACCCATCAGACGTCACTGTGGACGACGTTTTGCGTCACCTGGAACATTTGCTCGAGCTCGGTGCGGAGGACTGCGTAGGTTTCGGTTCAGACTTCGACGGTACTTCACACCCAGTGCCAGGGCTGTCTTCCGCTGCAGACTACGCCACGCTCAGTCTGAGTATCGCAAAGCGCTATGGGGAAGACGTGGCAGCCAAGGTATGTGCCGGAAACTTCGAACGGTACCTGCGGCAGATTCTGTCATAGTCGGTGTGGACGGAATAACAGTGGCTGTGCGCCTGGCATAGGATGGGTCGAGGATGCTCGCGCGCCGTGCGACCTGCAAATGGGCCCGGCGAACCTGCAAGTCGCACCAAATGCGGCGCCCGAGCATACTGATGCATTATTCCGGCGCACCTTGGGCGAATGCCACTGCGGCAGATGTCCGGTGACGCTCATGACAGAGGAGGTTGCCGCATGGTGCTCTCAAACAAAGACCTCAGCTACCGCGAAGTTGTAGCCAATGCGGTGTGCGGGCGGGGCAGCAAGTACTCGCAGACGACGTATACTGTGCGCCCTACGAATCGCCCAAGTACGATTGGCGGATGCTGGGTGATGAACCACACCTGTGACGCAGATTTGGTGGGGGACTACGTCGAAGTCCATGGCCGTTTTGACGTCAATGTATGGTACTCCTACAACAGCAATTCGGAAACGGCGGTTGCCAAGGATACCGTCTCCTACGTCGAGCAGATTGCGCTTCGCGACCTCGACACGACTGCCGACCGAGACAGCCGAAAAGTCGACGTGCGGATCATTCAGGCTCCGAACTGCCTAGATGCGACCGTCACGGGGAACGGATCGGAGATTCTCGTACGCGTGGAGAAAGAGATTGGCGTTGAAGTAACGGGGCAGACGAAACTGTTGGTTGTGACTTGTGAATTGGCAGATGAGAAAAAAGACGAAGACTTCGTCGACGACGAAGACGATGCGTTGATCGAGGAAGTCGAGATCGAAGACTGACTGAGTACAGCCAAGGTTGTCTGTTTCACAAGGGGGGCGGCAACGCCCCTTTTTTTATTCCGACAGACAGGGGTCAGTCCGTCCTGAAAGAGGGGAGTTTCATGCTGGTAGAGGTGACAGTCGACAAACGTCTGTCTGGGGCTGGCATCAGGCTTTCAGGTTGGTCCAGGGCAAACCTTCCGCGGACGTTGCGGTTTGCGGACCGCACGGTCACCCTTAGCCGGGTCCAACTGATGACGGGGCAGGGACGCGCAAAGAAGGGGGTGCAAAGCCAACTTGTACTCTCTGTCAGCCCAGCCATCGCAACGACTCTCCGACTCCCCAAACAGCAATGCCGGTTGTGCTCAGACGAAGCGGAGGGTGACTGGCGTCTTGGTCCGTGTTTTGCAGTGTACGCCAGGACCACGTCAGACGAGCAGAGAAGATTCGGAGAACAGACGCAGTTGTTCGAGGACTTGTCGGTGGAAGCAGGGCGGCGAGGCGTCGACCTTGTTGTAATCGGACCTGGGTTCCGCCAGAGTCACCAGGGCTGGCGTTATGATACTTCTAGCCACTCTTGGCGCACGTGCCTCTTGCCCACACCCGATGGCGTAATCAGACGTTCCGGTGCTTTTGCACGGCGAGACCAGGAGACAGCCAGGGCCGACTTGGCTTGGTTTAGCCGCACTGCCAGACTACACACCTTGCCGGCAACCTGCAGCAACAAGTTTTTCTTCTATCAGTTGTTGAAAAGTGTTCCACAATTGCGGCCATTTGCGCCGCGGTCGACGGTTGCCACCAACGCCTTGCAGGTTTGGCGGGCAGTTTTGAACCGCAACCATGTCTACGTAAAACCTGTTACGGGTGCACAGGGAGTGTCCGTGGTACGACTTGACCGAGAGGGTAAACGAGTTCGGGCGTCGTGGGAAGTGTCGTCCGCAAGTCGGGCCAAACCCCTCGTAAAGGACGGCACTCCGATAGGGCATGAGGTGAGCGGGGCTGTTCGACCGATGAGTGTGCGGAGCCAGGTGTTTGACGGGATTGCAGGGTTCCGCCAATTTTGGCAAGGCACTGGGCTGAAGCGTTGTCTCGTGCAAGACACCGTGCCCTTGCCGACTACACGCTACGGCCAGCCTTTTGACCTGCGTTGGCTCATTCAGTCTGTCGATGAACCCATGATTATGGCGCGAGTAGCGCGAGTCGGTCAGGGCGGGGCCGTGACGACGAACATTCACACGGGCGGTGAGGCGGTGGATGCGGTGACGCTGCTTCGTGAGCAACTTGGCGGCACGCGTGCAAGTCAAGTGATTCGGGAATTGGATCATGCGGCACTCGCCGTCGCGAACGAATTGACACGGCGATTTGGACAATTTGCTGAAGCCGGCCTTGACATGGCGCTGCGCGACGACGATACGCTGGCAATTTTTGAAGTTAACCCTACACCCGGCCGTCGGATGTTGAGACAGCTGTCGCCCGATTTACGAGAGATGTCACTCGTTACCCTGCTTGAATATGCTATCCACGCGACCGGTTTCACCGCGTCGGTCGACTAGGCAAAGGGGGGTGTTCGGGTGGAGGACGACAAAGAACAGCTTAGAATTCGCACAGTTCCGGGTACTGAACCGCTCGTCTACCTGCACCCCGACAGACGGGCCCGCCTGCGCCTTGGTCTCGGGAAGGCTACGTGTTTTTGCAGTGTTAAGAGTACGGAAGTTGCTGTCCTAGCTGACACCAACGTTCCCCGCGACATGCTAGTGATGACCGAGGCTGTAAGCAGACGTCTGTGTCTTCACGATACTGATTCGGCGTTATTTGCGACGGTCAGGCCGAACCGGATCCGCATTGGCCCGCTCGTTGGCATCCTGTGCCACCCAATTTGGCGCACCAAGGAACACACCCTTGTGCGCAACCGGGCTCTCGAGGCGCTCGAGAAGCTGGTCGGGGCTGCATCTGAACAGAAAGCACTGGGGTATTTGTTTCGATTGGACGAAGTGGACTTTGAAGACGGCACTGTACTAGGGTATATCAAAACCTCGGACGGTTGGAAAAGACGCCGACTGCCCCTGCCGGACGTCATTTACGACCAGATGGTCTCCCGCAAACGTGAGCGCAGCAAGGGATATGCTGAGCGCAGAGAGCAACTGTCTAACCTCTATGGTCAGAGGATTTTTAATGATGGATTCTTCGACAAGTGGGCAGTTCACGATTGGCTGCAGCAAGACAGAAGTTTACGGCCACATATTCCGCAGACTGTGCGATATACCCAGGCGGCGGCCGCTGTGAGTTTCCTACAGCGATTCCCGGTCACATTCCTCAAACCGGTACATGGCAGCCTAGGGCTCGGTATCGTACGAATCGTGCGTCACCCAGACGGTTCCTACCATTACGACATTAAACGGGCTAAGCAACCTCCCATGCACGGTTCGTCACCAAACGCGCAGGATGTAGTGAAGGTCTTTCGCAGCCGTTTGGCGGCGAGGCCGTACGTCCTTCAGCAGGGGATTGCGCTGGCACAGTACCAAGACAGACCCTTTGACATTCGCATTCTCCTGCAACGCGACGGAAGCGGAGAGTGGCGGCGCACCAAAATGTTTGCCCGTGTCGCAAAAGTGGGCGATTTTACCTCGAACATAAGTAGTGGCGGAGAGGCACTCCCCGTGCATACGGTGTTCACCGAGGTGTTTAAAAGGCAGGCACAGGCGAAAGCTTGCCAACGAGAACTGATGCACGTGACGCGTCGCGTCACAGAGGTGATGGAGAAGTCCTCAGGCAAGGTGTTCGGCGAGATGGGCCTTGACATTGGTGTCGACCAAACGGGTCACATCTGGGTGATTGAGGCGAATTCTAAGCCGTGGAAATCACCAACTACAGAAAAAGGACGGCAGGACCTTGTAGACTTGTCGTTCACACGACCGATCGAGTACGCCGTCTGGTTAGCGCAATAGAAGTTGACTGCGACTCAGAAAGGAGATGTGGCCGGTGGCGTGCTACTTGCTGCATGCTGGGCAGCCGTCTGCAAGACGGTTGCAACGGCGGGTTTCACGTCTGGCATCCTACCGATCGGCAAGCGCGGTTGACTTTCATGACGTCGTCATACGTTGGGGAGCAACAGATGAGAGTGATCCGGGTGCAGGTTTAGTCTTGAACCCTCGCGACGCCGTCTTGCGCACGCAGTCGCGAGCAGCGATGGGCCGCTTGTTGCGCCGAACGGGCATCCGATTTGCGCAGCGTGAGCAGAGCAAGACCGGTACCGCAAACCCAAGTGTACGGTTTTCAAGGCAGTACCGCGTACCTTTGTTCGACCTGACGCCGCTTGCGTGCTTTCGGTCTGATACCAGTCCCGCTTGGATTAACAACAGAATTGCACGTATCCAGGACTCATTTCGGGAAGTTGGATTTGACGATGAGAAAGTGACCCGCCGCGTCCTGCACTTGGCAATTCGCGCTCTGCATGCCGTAGGTCTTGATTTTGGCATGGTCAGCATTGGAATGTCGCCGAAAGGCTTACTACACGTGATCGACATCACGGCGCGGCCGGTTCTCGAGGGGCGTGTGCTCGAACTTTACGGCGATGCAGTGCAGTCGTTTATGGACCGACACGAACGACTCGGCAGGCAGCCGACCGCGAATGTCATGCTCGGCACCGACGTCGAACTGATGCTGCGAAGTCCGAGCGGGAAGATGGTGCTCGCAAGCAACTACTTTTCCCGCAAGGGCAAGGTTGGGTGCGACGACCGAAGCGTACAATTTGACGGCAAGCGACTGCCGCTCATGGAACTGCGTCCGGACCCTGACCCGAGTCCACTCGGACTCGTAAACAAACTGCGAGAGACGATGTTGGAAGCCGTGAGAACCATCAACCGTCGACAAGTCGAGTGGCGAGGAGGCAGTATGCCGTTTCGTCCCTACTCTACGGGCATGCATATGCATTTCTCGAATGTGCCGTTCTCCAGTCAACTTGTCAAGGCGTTGGATAACTATTTGGGCCTGCCTCTGATGATGGTGGAAGACCAGCGTACCGCTCAGCTGCGGCGCCCGAAGTACGGAGCGCTCGGCGATGTTCGATTCAAGGATTACGGTGGCTTTGAATATCGAACGCCAGCGAGTTTCGTGATTGATCCCGATGTCACGACCGCGGCGTTTTGTCTTGCATATATTGTTGCGACGTATCATCGCGAGCTGCCAGTCTTCGACTTATATGAGGAGAATGTGCAGATTGCGTTTTACCGTGGAGACACCACAGCGCTCTTGCCGATCGTAGAACGCAACTTTAGCCAATTGCGTCAACTGCCGATCTATGAGCGGTTTCGAGACCACCTTGACTGGTTGTACCAGATGATTCAAAACGGTTGGACGTGGGATGAGGCGCAGGACGTTAGAACGGCGTGGGGATTACCGCTTGCAGAGAGAAAGCCAGAGCGTGTTCGCAAACCCCGTCGGCGCAGAGGGGCGCAAGCTATTGGCTGACTGGCTCTCGTGGGGTTACAACCCCGTCGTGTTGACAGGTGTCTGGTTGGGGGTGAACGCAGTTGAGCAATACAGCGAACGGGGAACTCGTTTGGTCTCGCATTGGCGGGCAAATCCGCCTTGGCGTACTTGGAGGACTTGCACTTCGGCGCCAATCAGTTGGCACGGGCGGGGCTCTGACGGTCGCTGTTTCCAACGTGCAGGTTCCGTGGTGGGGGGCCGTTCCTGAGAATGTGGTTTACCGTCACCCGGTGGAACTGAGAAAACAAGGTGACCAAGTGGTTGCGGGCCCCGTCTTTGCAATCTTGGCGGGGTCGCACCGAAAGGTGTTTCACGGTAACCGTTCCGAGTACCGCGACTTGCTGCGCGTTGCGAGACGTGAACGCAAATTTGTCTATGTCTTACCAGCTGCACGCGTGACGGAGGACACGTGGTGGCGGGGGTACGTCAGAGTCGGCACAGGGAAGTGGATCGCACTTCCCTGTCCTTACCCACAAGCCGTGTACAACCGCATTCCGACGCGGTTTCTTGAGCGTTTGCCGGTCGTCGGGACGGCGCGCGCACGGTTTCGAACGCTTGGGATTCCGATGTTTAATCCTTCCTATTTTAATAAGGCGGAACTGTACCAGGCGATTGCGGCATCCCGAGCTTCCCGCTACTTGCCAGATACGGTGACGTCGCTCGATATGGTTCGTTTGCGGGGGTTGTTGTCGCGCCACCACGGTGTGTACCTCAAACCGTCAGGCGGGAGTGTTGGGCACGGCATGATGCTGGCGGAACGGACGTCCGAAGGATACAGATTGTCTGTGATGAAAGGTTCGGTCTGTCAAAGTTATCCTTCCAACAGTTTCGAAGAACTGTGGGCAGACATCATGCGCCAGCGCCTCGGCGGAAATTATGTCTTGCAGGCAGCTGTTCCCCTCATTGAGTGGAATGAGAGTCCGTGTGACTTTCGCGTGTTGCTGCAAAAACATGTCGGTCGTTGGAGCGTGACAGGGGTAGGCGTTCGTGTTGCAGGCAAGGGCGTAATTACCACCCACGTTCCGAACGGTGGTTATATTATGGCCGCTGGCCCGGTCATTCAAAAGTGGTTTGGGACGCGCTCCGCGATGGTCGAGCGCAGCCTGGAAGAAGCTGCAATGGAGTTGGCCAATACGGTCGATCGGCAGTACAGCGGGGGACTCGGTGAAATGTCGATCGACATCGGGATCGACCGTCAAGGCGATATCTGGTTCTTTGAAGCGAACGCGAAACCTATGAAATTTGACGAACCAGACATCCGGCAACGGGCATTGCAAGGGGTACTGGCGCATCTGGAAGAGTTACGCGTGCACAGCCCCGTTGAGATCGTCTAAACTACCGGGAGGGACGTTGTGTCCCGCCTGGAGGCGATGCAGATGGTGAAAACGGTTTGGCTGGTGGACGCGTTTACGAATCGGCCGCTGACTGGCAACCCCGCTGGTGTTGTACCGGACGCTGACGGTTTGTCAGTGGCACAGATGCAGTCGATTGCGAGCGAACTTCACGCATCGGAGACTGCCTTCGTGCTGTCGGCCAAGGACAGCCGACAGGCAGACTTCCGCTTGCGCTACTTTACGCCAGCGAGCGAGGTAGATTTGTGCGGGCACGCGACCATTGGTTCCGTGTCAGGGCTCCTGGCGGCTGGGCGCTTGACGACGGCACCGGACGCCGCCGGTGCGCAAGTGGGCGAGTGTAACATTGAAACGAATGTCGGTGTGTTGCCGATTCGCTACGGTTGGTTGGACGGGCAACCGTGGGCCGAGATGGGACAGGCCAGGCCGCAGTTTCGAGACGGAGCGTTCGACGGCTTGACCGCCGCGCAGATGCTTGGGATAAGCGCTGCCGAGATCGACGACGATCTACCAATGGGTATGAGTTACACCGGCCTGTGGGACGTGTTCGTCCCGGTGCGCTCGATTGCGACCGTGCAACGGCTGCAGCCAGACCTGGGGCGCTTGTCCCAGTGGAATCAGAGCCTCGGTGCAGCCAGTACCCACGTGTACGCGCGAGGTGGCGTCGAACCTGGTCACGACTTTCATACGCGGGACTTTTCACCGGCGGTGGGAGTGCCGGAAGACCCTGCGACGGGAACAGCAACAGGCGCGTTGACGGCGCTATTGTATCGATCGCACGTGATCGACGCGGGTGCGACATTCGCTTTTGAACAAGGCTACGAAATTGGGCGGTCCAGTGTCGTTTACGGGCGCGCTGCGCGT
>JAKAXI010000038.1 GCA_021816665.1 Bacillota bacterium
GACCAGGCCGTTTGGCAGCATGTAGGCGTCGTCAGGCGTGTTCAGGTAGCCAGGTTGTGATCCCGCTACGCCCGGGTGTCCGTACGTCCAGACGATTTTTTTCGTTTTGATGTCGATGAGTGCGATTACGTTGTTGTTTTCTTCGTTGATGATGATGTGCTTGTGATCGGGTGTGATGAACGAGTCGTCCGGTCCGAGCGAGTTGACGCCAAACACGCCACCCGGGTTGATCGTCATCTGCCACAGCACTTTCTTCTGCGGGTTGACGATCAGGAGACGGTCGTTGCCGCGATCGGCGATGAGCAAGTCACCCGGCAGCGGGCCCTTCGGGACGGCGACGGGCTTTGTGGTTGCGCCTGCGGAGTTCGATCGCGCTGTGTTCGACCCGTTGGCACTGCCCGTTTTGTTCGAGTGGGTTGCGCTTGTCGAGTTGGCGTTGGACCCGGTGCTGCCAGACGGTGCCTGGCCGCACGCGACGAGTCCGATGCAAGCTGCGACGGTGCCTAGCGCGAGAAGGGGGCGACTCCAACGGTTTTTCATAACTTGGCCTCCCGTATTGCGAAAAATTGTTACAGACTCAACTTCCACGCGGCGTTTGTCGCCTGTGTATAGCTCGCGGTGGGCTCGCCTCCGGTTATGTAGCCGGTGTTGCCAGACTGCGCATAGCCCATGTCTGCGAGTGGCGACGGCAACTGACCGATGACCTTGACTTGCTTTGTCACTAGGTCGATCCCGTAGATTGTCGTACTTGGCTGCCCGTTCGCGAGTAAGCCGCCCGCGACAAGCAGGTAGCGACTGCCGACGTGAAACGCTGCGGCTTTTTGCAACGCGTGCGGCAGATGCGCAATCAGTTGCACACCGTGGCTTGGTGACCACAGGTACACAGTGTTTGTAATAGATCCGCTAGTAGTCAACCCTCCAGCGTACGCAACAGAATTGCCGAGTGCCGTCGCGGCGATGTAGCGCAGGCCGACGGGCATGGTAAACACGTCGCGCAACGTGAGACCGCTGCTTCCAACACTGGCGAAGCGGACGGTACGGTTAAAAGCCTGTCCATTGTACCCGCCAACTATGAGTAGACCGCTTTGTCCTTGCCAACGGTAGGGCACGGCGGTTGCGTCAGACAGGTAGTCCGGCAGGGTGCCAGCGGAGGATACCTGGCCGTGGGAAACTTTCGTGATCGAGTTGTAAGAGGCGTTCTGGCCGCCGCCGAACACGTACAGCGCGGACCCGATGTAGCCTGCCGCGGCGTCATGCGTCGGTTGGGGCAGGTTGGCGAGCACCACGGGTGCGCCAGTCGGGTTGATGCGGACGACACCAGTCAGCGAATAGGCCCCTGTGTAGCCACCGGA
The DNA here is from genome assembly GCA_021816665.1 of Bacillota bacterium. Classification (GTDB taxonomy): domain Bacteria; phylum Bacillota; class Bacilli; order Alicyclobacillales; family Alicyclobacillaceae; genus Alicyclobacillus_L. The sequence goes on from JAKAXI010000038.1 coordinate 1,353, forward strand.
GATGACCGGGTTGCCGGCGGGATCGATAGCCAAGGCATCGCCGAGCATGTCGACGGGCAGGGTGTGCAGCGCTGTGAAGTGGACGGTGGGCCAGACGGGGGCCGTCGGTGTGGCGGCGCCGCTTTTCTTTGCCCCGGTAGTCGATGCGCTATTAGCCTTCCCGTTCTGACTGGTGTTGGTGGCCGCAGTGCCTGTTGTGTTGTTCGGGAAGACGGCCTGCCCACAGCCGGACAACATGCCGGCGAAGGTGAGGGTCGTGAGCGACAAGAGAGAGGTTTTCAGCAAGGTGCCAGGTTTCATGTGGCCGCCTCCTTCGTGTCATGGTGTACTTACAGGTTCGTTGCCGGGCGTCGCGGTACGACGACGGTAAACGTCGTGCCAACGCCAACGGTGCTTGCGACTTCAATCGTGCCGCCGTGCGCCTCGGCAAATCCTTTCGCGATGGCGAGGCCAAGGCCCATGCCGCCTGTGGTGCGTGAGCGGTTGTTGTCTGCCCGGTAGAAGCGGTCGAACACGTGCGGCAGGTGTTCAGGCGCGATCCCAGGACCTGTATCAGATACGGCCACGGTGACGGTGTCTGCGTCCGATGAGAGAGTGACGGTCACGCTGCCGCCACTCGGTGTATGTGTGAGCGCGTTGTCGACGAGGTTCACCAAGACCTGCGTCATGCGGTGCGGGTCGCCGAGGATCTCCCCGACAGGCTTGTCCAGGTCCACGCTGCCCTCGACGTGCATAGCGAGATCGACCTGGCGGGACTCGGCTTCGAGTGAAAAGTTCTCGACCACGCGCTGTGCGATGTCCGTGAGGTCGGTCTGCTGACGGTTCAAGGTCAACTGGCCTGCGTCTGCTAGGGAAAGTTGATGCAGGTCCTCAACGAGCCCGGACAGGCGGATGACTTCGTCGAGCATCGGCACAAACGTCTCAGGCGAGGCGCTTTTTAGACCTTGCTGGACAAGTTCGAGTTGGCCCTCGAGAATCGTCAGCGGTGTCCGCAGCTCGTGCGCGACGTCTGCGACCAACTGTTTGCGCACGTGTTCACCTGCTCGCAGTTGATCTCGCATTTGGTCAAAGGCCTTCGCCAGTTGCCCGACTTCGTCGCGGCCGCTGATGTTCACTGGCACATCCCAGTCGCCGCGGCCCATCTGCAGGATCGCCTTGGACAGTCGGTGCAATGGGTTGGTGAGACGCTTCGAGAGAAAGTAGCCCAACGTGAGCGCAACGCCAGTTGCGAGCAGCATCCCCCAGACGATCGCGAACGTCATCGAGCGCATGACCTGGCTCTCCATGCTGAGCAGACCGCCAGGCCCCGTATCGCCGATGTAGAGCGTTCCAGAGAACTGGCTGCCGATCTTGAGCGGGTAGCTGACCATGTGCACCGAATCGGTGTCTACGCTGGTGTAGGCGGAGGGGGCATCGTTGTCTCCACTGGTCACGTCGAGCACCTTGTGACCGTTTGAGTCCACAACGATCAGACGGCTAACTTGTTCGTCCTGGTCACCTGAGCTGTTGTTTGTCGCAGAGTGGGCACTCTGAACTGTCGAACCATCTGGCGGCGTGACACCAGAACCGCCTGCAGACTGATTATTAACGACACGAGAACCTTTTGTCGTGCCTGAAGAGGGGCCCAAGCCGGTGACGGTCCGATCGCCGTGCTCCTCGGAGCTTTGTTCCCGCAGCAAGTCCTGCAAAATCGGAGCGGTTTGGTTCCAACTGTTGCCGCTGCTTGTGTAGTAGAAGCGGATGACACGCGCCCACTGGGAAGCTTCCTCCGATTCCGCGGTCGTCGCGTACTGGCGGAACTGGTGCACGAGGTAGCCGCGCGACAGTGTGAAAAAGGCGCCTGCCATCAACAGGACCAAGAGCGCCATGGATGCCAAAAGTTTTGTGCGAACCGTCACCGTGTTCACCCGCTCGCCTGCTCTGAGTCCGTTTGCGCTGTGCCGCTTATCCCTCGCCAAACCGGTACCCGACGCCGTAGACAGTCTGGATGATGCGTGGGTCTGCGGGGTCGTCTTCCATCTTTCTGCGCAGGTGACTGATGTGTGTGTCTACTGTGCGCTCGTACTGCAAGTAGTCAGTGCCCATTGCAGCTCTCGACAGCTGCAGCCGACTGTAGATCACGCCTGGCCGCTCTGCCAGAGTCAACAAGATTTTGAACTCTGTCGGGGTTAACTGGATTTCCTGGTCATTGCGCCAGACCTTAAATCGTTCGACGTCAATCGACACGTCGCCGCGGCGCAAAACCTGCGGTTCTTCCTGTGTGTCTTGTACGCGCCGGAGCACAGCGCGCACTCTGGCTGTCAATTCGCGCAAACCGAAAGGCTTGACCAAGTAGTCGTCGGCGCCAATCTCGAGGCCGACGACGCGATCAGCTTCATCGGAACGGGCTGTCAGCAGGATAATTGCGACTTTGGAATCCTTGCGCAGTTCCCGGCAGACGTCAAGACCAGATATTTCAGGGAGCATCCAGTCGAGGACAATCAGGTCTGGATCCCACTCTTTTGCCAGAACGAGTGCCCGCTTTCCGTCGACCGCGGTGCGCACCTGAAAGCCTTCCCGCTCCAAAAACGGTTGAATCACATCGAGCACTTTTTGCTCGTCATCGACGACCAGAATTCTTTGTGCCACGGAATGCACCTCCGTCAAGGCGAGACTGAAGAAGTCGCGTTGCTCGCCGCTGTTACGTGAACGCCAAGGCCATGGTCGTACACCATCGATCCGCCGATGAACCCGGTCACGCTGACCATCGCCATCGCACCAAGCGTCACGATAAAGGAGAGGAAAGACACTTTCTGCAACCTCGCCAAGAACACTTGCAGGCCAAACGAGATCACCAGAAGTACTCCAGTCAGTTCGCCGTCACGCTTGTGGATCGCGAGCGTTCCCGCCACACCGTTCGCCTGCGGATTCACGTAGTATTCACTGATGACTCCGGCAACTCCGGCCGCGATGGTCGCGATGATCGAGAGAATCAGCAGCATAAAGTAGAGTTTCGAAAAAAAGTCGTCTCTGCGCCAGAATAAGCCGATGAAACCTGCGAGCCCAGTCAAGTAAATGATGGCGATTGTAAAGTGAATCACCATCGGGTGAATCGTCGGAGGGAACAGGTGATACAGAGTCGCGAGCAAGTTAATCTCCCACCTCATGCTGAGTTTGATGTGCCTTGTTTTCCTAGACAAGTCCCAAGAGAGGCGACGATACTTTCAAAGAGCAAGCATACTCGACTGCCTATTCGTTCGGGTGAACAAAGATTGGACAATCCATGGAAAAGTTATGGAGACTCCGTGGATTGGAATTGCAGTCGAAAAGCAACGGGTATTCGCTAGCGCATGTCCTGTGTTATGTTCATTCTAAGGGATAAACAGGCTAGGTCCAACTACGGGAGCAATGCGGCATACTCGGAACTGAGCGAGTCTCGTGCAAACGGCATGGTGACGAACTTAGGAACGATGACAGTGTCGCAGAAACGAGGTCTGTGAATTGCGGAAGGTCATAAGGCAGACGACTGCGTACCGATGGATTGGACTGGCCGTGGCTTGTGTCGTGTTTGGTGTTGACCGCACGTTTAAAGTTCTGACCAACGAGGGACGCCTGCACGGTAAGTTTGGCCCGCTTCAGTTGATCCCGCTGCACAACACCGGCGCCATGGGCGGCTCGTTTGCGCACGCCACTCTGTTGCTTGGTTTGATTGGCGTTGTCGTCATTTGCGGACTTCTCGTGATGTTCGTGCGCTATCGCCCACGGGCGACGCGCACTCTGTACGGTGTGGCGTGGGGGTTTCTGTTCGGGGCAGCGGTTGGCAACACCTACGGGCGCATCGTCAACGGTTACGTCACTGACATGTTTCACTTCCCAGGTGATCACGGTATTTTCAACTTTGCAGACGTATCGCTGCAGCTTGGCATCGTGCTGCTGCTGATACACGTCTTTCTCGGACAGCCAAAGGCTGTCGACGAGAGGCGGGAGCAAGAGGAGCGTAAGAGCGGCTAAAGTTGGGCTATCACCCAAATGTGCGCTTGGTACGGGGCAAATACCGCCCCCGCAGCGCAGACGCGTACATATTTTGCAGCATGCCAGTCAGAAGGGAGTGCATGCAGAATGTACGGTGGAACATTTGGAGGCTACACCCGTTGGGCGGTCGTGTTTTTGATCATCTTCGTCCTGTTCTTCCTACTCGTGCCGGGCTACATGGGCGGCGGCAGCTGTGCCGGAGGCGCAGGCGGTTATTGATCGACCCCCAAAGTGTGCAGGTGGACCGGGACCGGTTCACCTGCACACGCTTGCCTCTCGACGATTTTCCTCAAACTCCCTCCCTAGATAAAACAGCTTTCGATGGAAGTGGAATAGTATACTAGACTGCGTGTGACCACGACTTCGGAAGAGATGCGAGGGGGGTCCGCGATGAAGCGGCGGCTTCGTCCGCGCTCTAGCGGCAGAAGGTTATTTCAGCGCAGCACCGTGAGAAAGATGCGAGCTCGCTCTGTCGAAAAGGCGAAACTTGAGAAGCAGCGTCGAAACCTGCAAGTGTTTCGGTCCAGCGCCGTGTTTGCGACGGTGTTTGTCGCGATGTCTGCTTTAGTGTTTCGACTCGGCTACATCCAGATCACGAAAGGCAGCGCCTTTCGTGCGAGTCAAAACGTGACGACGGTTCAGCGGATCCCGATCATCCCCGCCCGCGGGCGCATCTACGACTCGACTGGGCAGTTGTTGGCGTACGACCAGCCGAGTTACAGCGTGTACTTTACGCGCATCCAGAAGATCAACACGACGAATTCGGAAATCGCGCGCATGGCTGCACTGCTTGCGCCGCAGTTTCATCAGACAACTGCACAGGTCGTGCAGTTGCTCAAGTCACAACAGCAGTATTCCACTATCACATTGTTCAAGAATGTCACCGAGGCACAGTTGACGTTTGTGACTGAGCACCAGGGAAACCTGCCAGGTCTGAGCGTGCAGCTCGACAGTCAGCGCACGTACCCGTATGGAGACCTGCTTGGACAGGTGCTCGGTTATGTAGGTCCGATTACACCTCAAAACGTAACCTACTACCTCAAGCATGGATATATGGAGAATCAACAGGTTGGTGTGGCAGGTCTCGAGTTGCAGTATGAAAACCTGCTTCGGGGCAAAGACGGGTACCAAGAGGAGCAGTATAGCCTGACGAGTGCTGCGGCAACGCACGTTGGCACCGTTCCGCCCGTCGCTGGCAACAATCTGCAGTTGACGATCAACGGGCGTGTGCAAGCCGTGACCCAGCAGCTGATGATGACGACGATTCAGAACTACGATCGGCAAAACAACATCAAGATTCCGACGGCGGCTGCCGTGATGATGAATGTGCATACGGGCGGCATCCTCGCGATGGTCAGCTACCCGTACATGGACCCGAATTGGTTTGTGCCGGGGAACAACTTCGTGGCACACGCGCAGTACCTGTCGACATCCGGCGCGGAACAGAACAGCGCGATCCAAATGGCGCTCCCGCCAGGGTCAACAGCGAAGCCGGGCAACCTGATTACAGCCCTCGACTACGGGATCATCACACCGAACACAACGTTTAACGACAACGCCCCGTACCAGATGATCGGTACGTACCTGATGCACGAAGACGCCAACTATGGAATTGTCAACGACGTCACGGCGCTCGCGGTGTCTGACGACCGCTTTTTCTATAACGTTGGACTCAACTTTGGCAAGTGGCTCGGCAGTACGACGACCAACGGCGGCTACCCGATGGGCGGTAACCTGCAGAAGTGGCGTGACACGTATTTCATCCGCGGCTTGACCGACATTGCGGCGGGAGAACTGCGGTTTGGACTCGCGCGGATAACTGGCATCGACTTGCCCGGCGAAGTAGCTGGTGGCTTTTACGTGGAGCACCAGACCCAAAACAGTTCGTATACACAAGTGCTGACGCAACAGGATATCGAGAAAATCCGGGCGCAGCTGAAGAAGACAGGTTCGTACACAAACTACGGTAGCCCGTACGACCTCGCCGCGATCGCGTTCGGCCAAGGCCAACAGTTCACGCCGATCGAACTCGCTCAATACGTGTCAACGATCGCGAACGGCGGCAAACGCCTGACACCGCACCTGCTTGAGGCCATTTACCCGCCGGGTCTACACCAGACTCTCAACGGTCAAACGCCCATCAAGGTGATCCCGACACAAGTGCAGGCCAATCTGCATCTCAACCCAACCTACCTGAACTTGGCTCACCAGGGCATGTACCAGGCGGCTCACTACCCGCTTGGTACGGTCTACGGCGGATTTGTTGGCGCGCATTACGCCGTGGCTGGCAAGACGGGGACGGCCGGGATCTACCTGCCAGGCATCGGCAAGACCAACAACTCGGTGTTCATCGGTTTTGCACCGTATAACAACCCGCAGATCGCGGTCGCAATTATGGTTCCGGGTGCTGGCTATGGCGCCACAACCGCTGTGCCGCTCGGTCGCCAGATGATGGACGCCTACTTCAACAGCGTGCACGCGAGCTTCATGCCAAAGAGCGGCTGGACGAACCAAAACGTGCCGTCCAACTGGACAACGATGTCCGCCTACACACAAGTGGAACAGGCGAAGTAGGGAGAGGGCGAGGCTGGCGGTTGTCGTCATGGTGGCCGACGCAGAACGGCGAGTGGTGTGGAGTCATAGCGACAACGGAGACAACGGAGACAACGGAGACAACGGAGACAACGGAGACAACGGAGACGTTGGGGCTTGGTTTGGCGCCTGGTGCGGAATTGTGTCGGCGAGATCAGATGACTTGAGGACGAGAGTCAGTTTCGCCAGTATCGAAGGCGCGGCGGAAGTTCATTGACATAGGGGGCTGTAGGCGTGACGGTGGCCTCCTTAGTGCCAAAATGGCGGTATGCTGGACATTACGCCATAATGGCGTTGCCCCGACACCCATTACGCCAAATTGGCGGTATACACCGTCGTGAGACCTCCATTACGCCAAATTGGCGCTATGACCTTCGTGATCCCATTGGCTTATGCCAATCTGGCGCTATCGAAGTTGGAACTCGCTGCATTGCGCCATAATGGCGTTACACTCGCGCACATTTGCGCCAAATTGGCGGTATACACCGCCGTGAGACCTCCATTACGCCAAATTGGCGCTATGACCTTCGTGATCCATTGGCTTACGCCAATTTGGCGTTATCGAAGTTGGAACTCGCTACATTGCGCCATAATGGCGTTATACTCGCGTACATTTGCGCCAAAATGGCGGTAAGGTGCCGATAGCGCCATTCTGGCGCAGTCGAGCGCGGATCCCGCCGGAGCGATGCGCCAAAATGGCGGTAAGGTGCCAATAGCGCCATTCTGGCGCAGTCGAGCGTCAAATCCAGCCGGTGCATGCGCCGATTTGTCAGAATTATAGTATTATCGTGGTGCCGATTGGATTGGCTAGCAACGGACTTTTCACTGCGCAGGAGTAATCTCTACATGGTCACACCGCCAAGCGCCACACCGCCTGCTGACCGCCCGATCCTGTGGCGGCATGTCGACTTTTTGAAGCTGTGGTTCGGCCAGACCGTGTCCGAGTTTGGGTCGCAGGTCACAGGACTTGCTTTCTCTCTCACGGCCGTCACATGGCTCCACGCCACTGCTCGCCAGATGGGTTTTCTTGAGGCGCTACAAACCCTACCGTTCCTGCTGATTGGGCTGTTCGCAGGTGTCTTTGTCGATCGCGTCCGCCGTCGCCCCGTGCTCGTCAGCGCGGACATGGGGCGGGCGTTGTTGCTGGCAGTTGTGCCGACGCTCGCGATCGTCCATGGTCTCACCCTGTGGTGGCTCGCAGGCGTCGCCTTCGGCGTTGGCTGCCTGACCGTGCTGTTTGACGTCGCCTATCAAAGCTATTTGCCGAGTATCGTGACGAGCAGCGAACTCATCGAAGGCAACGGTAAACTCGAGGGGACGCGGGCGGTAAGCGGTATGACGGGTCCCGCGATCGCAGGCGTCCTGGTACAGTTGCTGACCGCTCCGGTGGCGCTGCTTGTGGATGCGGGATCGTATGTGGTGTCCGTCCTGTCTCTGATCTCGATCCGGCGCACCGAACCGAGCCCCCAGCCCACCACCGAGCAGCACGTTTGGCGGCAGATCGGAGAGGGCCTCTCGTACGTGCTGCGACATCCGTTTTTGCGGTCTGTGGTCATTTCAACTGCGTTCTCCAACTTCTTTGCCGGCGTCACGAGCGCTGTGATGGTGTTGTTCGCGGTGCGGGATCTCGGCTTTACCGCGTCGCTACTCGGGCTTGTCTACGCTGTCAACGCAGTCGGCGCAGCGATTGGCGCGCTTGCCGCCGCAAAGATGGCAAAGCACCTTGGGGTGGGCTGGGCGATCGTCGCTGCGTCGGTGATCGCGATGCTTGGCAGCTTCATTTTGCCGCTTGCGGTAAGGCCGCTGCCGTTGGCGTTCGGGTTCTTTGTCGTCTCGGGCATGTTGACCAGTTTTGGCGCCGTCGCCTACAACGTCAACCAGGTGAGTGTCCGTCAGGCGATCACGCCGCCGCACATGCTTGGCCGCATGACCGCGAGCATCCGCTTTATCATCTGGGGGATCATGCCGTTTGGTGCGCTGACCGGCGGCTTACTCGGGGCGCACATCGGCTTGCGACCTACCCTCATGACGGCGGCCGTCGGCAGCATCGCCCCGGTCGTGTGGCTGCTGTTCTCACCGCTTCGTCCGCTGAAGCAGGTCGATCGCGATCCTTCGTATGCAGCGGCCTCCCTATCGAACACGCCTCAACACGAGGGTGCCGACTCACCAAATTGAGACCGACTCTTGCGTGTGGACCGTGGAGTTACCAATTTGTGATCACACTGGCGCAATGTAGGGCACGTATGCTGTATGATTAGTAATCATACTATTCAATTAAATCTGTCAAGATGGAGGTGTTACGATGCTAAGTATTGGAGTCATCCTGGAGCGAAATGCCAGACGAGTGCCGGACAGACTCGCTTTAGTCTGTGACGAACGGCGGTACAGCTATCGAGAGTTCGACAACGCTGTCAACCAAGCCGCGCACGTGCTGAGTGAACTCGGGGTTCGTCGCGGCGATTGCGTCGCTATCATGGGGGCAAACAGCGATACGCTCGTGATCGCCTACTACGGGCTGCTGAAGCTTGGCGCGATTACAGTGCCGACCAACATGCGCCTTGCGCCGCCGGAGTTGGCTTATCAACTGGAGGATGCAGATGTGCGGTTGATTTTGCACGATCCCGAACTTACCCCGGTGGTGAACGCTGCGATCGACCTGGTCGAGTCCCAGGCGGCCGCGGACGGTAGAACACCACCCGTTGTGAAAGCGCTTGCGCTTGAGGACCGCGAGAACCCGGCTGCGGAAACAGTCGCGGCGACTAGCGCGACGACTCGCACCGGGACCGGTGCGGACCCAGCTGTGGACGCGAGCGCGGCCAGCCTGCGGGCGCGGATGGAGGGTCAATCAAC
>JAKAXI010000039.1 GCA_021816665.1 Bacillota bacterium
ATCAGTTAGCGATTTCAACAATATACCTCCTACCGCTCGGTGGGTACGGGATCGAACCCGCCGTGGTGCCACGGACCGCACTTGAGCAACCGCTTCGTTGTAAGCCACCCGCCGTGGAGCACGCCAAACCGGCTCACAGCCTCAACCGCGTACTGTGAACAAGTCGGAACAAACCGACAGCGCGGTGGAAACATCGGTGAAATCGCTAACTGATAAAACCGAATCAGCAAGAGGACCAGACGTTTCAAGTTATTCATCCCCCAACTTCACCATCATACCATGAACTGTCCTTTGCGCAGTAATCTAACCACGTCTTCATTTAAGTCAGCAAAAGACGATCCAGCCGCGGCTGGACGGCACACAAACACGAAGTCAACAGAGTGCTCCGCCAATATATCCTGATACTGCGCGAGGCACGCGCGCAACTGACGTTTCAAACGATTGCGGACTACGGCGTTGCCGACTTTCTTGCTGACAGAAAAGCCAACTCGAAAGTCACCCTCTCGTTTTTGCCACCAATAAAGGACTAGCCGGCCCGTCGCCTTCGACCGCCCGCGCGCGAACACTCTCCGAAATTCGCGGTTCAACTTCAACCGATGTTCAGCGCGCACAGCACAAGCTCCTCCCTCTACTCCCAATTCGACCTGAGGCCTCATCAGGATACTGAAGTCGACGGGAATCGACCCATAAAAATCAAAAAAGGCCACCGAAGCGGCCTTATGCGGTAAGAACCTTTCTCCCTCTGCGGCGACGGGCAGCGATCACCCTGCGACCGTTCTTCGTCAACATCCGCTTACGAAATCCATGTACCTTTTTACGCTTGCGTGTATTTGGGTTGTAGGTCGGCTTCAAATTGCGCCACCCCCTTTTACCTTATGGGCAGAAACTGCTCATCATTATAGGCACCGCTTCAGTTATTTGTCAAGCAAATTCATGTCATCCACACCTTGTCCCATGTTTCCACGTGGCTGTGGAGGAACAATGCGTACATTTGTGGATAAACCCCAAAATGCATTGCTCCGTCCTCTTCCAATTTGGTATCATAGAGTTCGCCACATTACGCACAGCTCTGTATAACACTTAGTTATCCACAGAATTATGCACAGGTTGTGGATAATTCTATCCACCGTTGCTGTGGTTATCTCCAACTGATATGGGGACTTACTTACTCCATCCGCCGACTGGCGTCCAATGGGCACCTGTCGACTTTCATTCGACATCTTTCTGCCTGTTTCGACGTTTATTTGCAACACATGCACTCATCCGCTCGTAATTTTTCGTAGTTCTTTGGGGGTAATCATGAGCATGAGCACTGCGTTCGATCCCACGTTTTTTGACTCGCTTTGGGGGAAGGTACTGGAAACTATCCGCGAACGAATGAATCCACGAACATTTGAAACTTGGTTTGGCGGAACGCGCGTTGTCGATTTTACTGAAACCGACCAAATATTAACCGTATTCGTGCCTACATCGTTCACAAAGAACTGGATCGCCGAAAACTACCGTGAAACCATCTCGCACCTGTGCACATCGTATACAGGTGAGCCTTATCGTGTTCGTTTCATTTCACCAGGCGACAAGGATGACCGGACAGACGACGAACCTCCGGTGACAGGTACCGGGCATGTTCCAACTACGGCAGTTCGACACACCGGTGTGTTGGATACCATCGCCTCTCCCATCTCAGCTACGGCTACTGCAGAAGCTGTCGACACGGAGTTTCCTGCACAAACCTTTAACCCGCGTTACACCTTTTCCAACTTTGTCATTGGCGCAAGTAATCGCTTTGCACACGCTGCCTGCCTTGCAGTTGCTGAGGCACCTGCGAAATCATATAATCCTTTGTTCATCTATGGCGGCGTAGGTCTCGGCAAGACGCACCTCATGCACGCCATCAGCCATTTGATTCTCGAGCGAAGCCCTCGTCTAAATGTGATGTATTTGTCCTGCGAACAATTCACGAACGACTTCATCACATCTCTGCGCAACAACACTAGCAATGAGTTTCGTCGTCGCTATCGCTCCATTGACGTTTTACTGGTTGATGATATTCAGTTCTTGGCTAAGAAGGAGTCAACTCAGGAAGAGTTTTTTCATACATTTAATGCCCTCCACAATGAAGGCAAACAGATTGTCCTATCTAGCGACCGACCGCCGCGCGAGATCCCAACGCTCGAAGACCGGTTGCGCTCTCGCTTTGAGTGGGGACTCATCACCGATATCCAGCCACCTGATCTTGAGACGCGCGTTGCGATTCTCCAACGCAAGGCAAAATCCGATCGGTTTCAAGTGCCCGAAGACGTCACTTTTTATATTGCAAACCAAATTGACACCAACATCCGTGAACTCGAAGGAGCTCTTATTCGAGTGGTGGCCTATTCTTCGCTGGTCAACCGCGACATCGATGTCGACCTCGCAAAAGAGGCCTTGAAGCACATTATTTCTCCAAGCCAGCCAAAGGTGATTACGCCGCAGCGCATTCAGAAGGTGATCGGAGACCACTTTGGTCTGCGCATGGAAGACATGAAGGCAAAAAATCGCTCGAAAAACGTCGCATTTCCGCGTCAGATTGCGATGTACCTAGTGCGCGAGTTGACCGATTTATCACTGCCGCGCATTGGCGCCGAGTTTGGCGGACGCGATCACACAACCGTACTGCATGCCTGTGAAAAAGTCTCAGCTGAGCTTGAGAAAGACCCACAGTTGCAAGATACCGTTAATCGCCTGTCCGAAGCCATCCGAACGCTCCACTGAGACAAGGTCAATTCTGTTCGCGGACCGAGATTGAGCAATACCGGCGACTTTACACAGAGCCTGTGGACAATGTCATACGCGGAAAAACTACTTATTCACAACATCTTCACAGCCATACAACACGGTAAAACGCGCTCTTTCGCGAAACACGCAGGTTATTCACAGGACGCACAGGCCCTAGTACTTGCACTGCTGGATTTTTACGATCCATTCTAATACTTATACCAACCCGAAAAACAAACATGGCACCAGAGCCGAAACGATCTACGAAGCCGACTCGAGAAGGGAATGCTGAAAAAGATGAAGTTTTCCATCAAACAAAGTACACTGCTCCAACTCAGTCAAACTGTCTCACGTGCAGTTGCTGTTCGCAGTCCCAAGCCTGTGTTGACTGGCATTCTCTTAGAAGCAACGCCCACCACTTTAACGGCCACGGCGTACGACTTGGAACTCGGCATTCAGACCCACGTTATCGCTGACGAATCCACACGTCTCTCCGTAGAGCAACCGGGATCAATCGTCTTACCTGCGCGTTACCTATCCGACGTCGTCCGGAAACTGCCCGCCGATGACGTTACAGTTACGATTCAGAACAATTACGTGGCGGAAATTCAGTCCGGACAAGCCCAGTTTCACCTGCACGGCATTGACGCAGCGGAGTTCCCGACACTGCCCGTCTTCCACGGTGTCGATCCCGTTCAACTCGACAGCCACACATTGAAACGACTGATAGTTACTACAGCCTTTGCGGCTTCAAATTCAGAAGTCCGCCCTGTCCTCACAGGCATTCACTTCCAACTGCAAAGAGGCGAGCTCAACTGCACCGCGACAGACGCTTTGCGCCTTGCGACGAGGACTGTTCGCTTCAACGGAATGGATGACGACCTACAATGGAATATGATTTTACCAGGCAAATCACTTCTCGAATTGGCGAAAATTTTGCCCGACGATGACTCTCCAATCTCGGTTCAACACAGCGATAGCCACAGCTTGTTCGTAGTTGGACCGACCCACTTCTACACGCGGCTCATCGACGGCAGTTATCCAGACACATCTCGCATCATCCCGACGCACTTTCGTACGGAAGTCACTCTGCCGACGGATGAGCTTACCTCGTCTATCGATCGTGCAACGTTAATTGCCAGGGATCGAGACAACAATCAGGTGAGAATGGAGATCACGAACGGCTACATCACCATTTCTTCGAGTTCAGCAGAAGTCGGCAACGTGTCTGAGCAAGTTGGTGTGGAGGTGCAGTCCGGTGATCTGATGCAGATTGCCTTCAACGGTAAAAACGTTCTGGATGCACTCGATGCTATCTCCTCTGAGTCTGTCGTCGTCCGCTTTAACGGGGCGAATCAGCCGTTTATTCTTCAAGAACCTGGCGACGATACGGCTCTCCAACTGATCTCACCTGTGTTGACGCGCTGACGCAGAGATGATTCTGGAAGAGTTGACCCTCCGCCACTTTCGGAACTACGCCGAGCAGGACATTTCGTTCCTGCCCGGTGTCAATATTTTGCTTGGAGAAAACGCACAGGGGAAAACCAATGTCGTCGAGGCGATTCACTGCTTGGCGGTGGGAAAGTCGCACCGCACAAACCGAGACAGTGACCTCGTCGCGTGGGGCGGGGACGAAGCCTCGATCCGCGCTCGTGTGACTTCCAAGCACGCCACGCGCAGGGAACTACGGGTCGACTACCAGAAAGGCGGCAAGCGAGCGTTTGTCAACGGGGTTCCGCAAGCAAAGATGAGTGACTTCGTCGGTCATTTTCAAATTGTCTTGTTTGCACCAGAGGACTTACAGTTGGTGAAAGGAGCGCCGGCACTGCGGCGGCGGTTTCTGGACATGGAGTTAGCGCAGACGCAGCCGACGTACCTGTATCACTTGACTCGTTATGCCCGAGCTGTACAGCAGCGCAATGCACTACTCCGAGCTCCGCAGACCGTCGATGACACAGTGCTTGACGCCCTCGACGAGCAGTTGGTCGGACACGGCGTGGAAGTCTATGCTCGGCGTGCACACTTTGTCGAACGGTTACGCGGCTATGCGCAAAGTGTGCATGCAGCCATTTCCGATGGCCGAGAAATGTTGGACATCCATTATGCTTGCAGTTTGCCGCTGAATGAAGAACAATGGAGAGACCGGGCCGCGATCGCTATAGTTTTTCAGTCTGAGCTCGAGAAAAAGCGAGCGAGCGACGTGCGCCAGGGACACACCTCGGTCGGACCGCATCGTGACGACCTTTCACTCCTCATTGGCGGGCAACCGGTTCAGTCGTTTGCCAGTCAAGGTCAACAGCGGACGATTGCCCTGTCTCTTCGACTGGCTGAAATAGACTTTATCTACGAAGAAGTCGGGGAATACCCAGTGCTTTTGCTTGACGACGTGTTGTCAGAGCTTGACGACGCTCGGCAAAAGAACCTCGTGTTGTCGATGAGCCAGAAGGTACAGACCGTTCTGACGACCACTAGCCTGTTTCACCTTGAACAGGAGCTGCATGTATCAGCCAAGTTGTTTTATGTCCAATCTGGTATAATACAGATGGAGGATTAGATGGCCATGTTTATACATATTGGCGGAGACACGATGGTGGCACTGGACGACATCATCGGGATTTTTCCTATTCGCGTCCAGCAAGAACCTGCTGTACAAAAACTCCTTGAGCGACTCGAACGCGAGGAGCGCACGCAGACCGTGGATGTCGGTGAAGCCAAATCCATGGTGCTGACAGACCGAGCCGCTTATTTTTCGCCCATTTCTTCCGCGACGCTAAAGCGGCGCGCATCGATACTCGAAACATCAGAACGGATCGAGTTTCGCTAAGATTAGCCACGAACTCGGTTCGCTCGCCATTTTTGTGCCTCTTGGGGGGAAACGATTTGGCAGACCAAGCATACGACGAGTCGCAAATTCAGGTGCTGGAAGGACTCGAAGCGGTTCGAAAACGCCCCGGTATGTATATCGGGTCGACGAGTAGCCGTGGCCTGCACCACCTGGCTTGGGAAATCGTCGACAATGCTGTTGACGAGGCGCTCGCCGGACGATGCACAAAGATCATCGTTCAAGTGCATCCCGATAACAGTGTCTCAGTGATTGATAACGGCGCTGGATTTCCGGTCGGGATCCACCAGAAGACCGGTCGACCAGCCGTTGAGACGGCACTTACAGTTCTGCACGCCGGCGGTAAATTCGGCGGGAGCGGCTACAAAGTCTCTGGCGGACTCCACGGTGTTGGTGCGTCCGTCGTGAACGCTCTGTCGACATGGCTGAAGGTTGAAGTCCATCGCGATGGACACGTCTACGTTCAAGAGTATGAGCGTGGCGTGCCAAAGTATGACCTGAAGGTTGTGGGTACGACAGACCACACAGGAACCACGGTGACATTTTTGCCCGATCCGGAGATCTTCACCGAGACCACCGAGTTTCAAGCAGACATCCTGCAGGGGCGGCTACGAGAACTGGCGTTTTTGAACGCAGGACTTGAAATCATCTTCGAGGACGAGCGTGACGGAAAAAGTAGTCGCTACCACTACGAGGGTGGAGTGGCTGAGTTTGTGCAGTATCTCAATCACAATAAGGACGTTTTGCACCCTGAACCAGTGTTTGTCTCCGGCAAGAAGGACGACGTCACGGTTGAAGTGGCCTTGCAGTACAACGACGGTTACGCGACGACGCTGTTTTCGTTTGCGAACAACATCAATACACACGAAGGCGGCACGCACGAGACGGGGTTCAAAAGTGCCCTAACGCGCGTCATCAACGACTACGGCCGCAAGGTCAACCTGGTGAAAGACGACGACAGCAAGCTCTCCGGCGAGGATGTGCGGGAAGGGCTGACTGCAGTTGTCAGCGTGAAGGTGCCGGAACCGCAGTTTGAAGGCC
Organism: Bacillota bacterium; assembly: GCA_021816665.1. GTDB lineage: Bacteria > Bacillota > Bacilli > Alicyclobacillales > Alicyclobacillaceae > Alicyclobacillus_L. Next base: position 6,641 of record JAKAXI010000039.1, read on the forward strand.
AGACCAAGACAAAACTCGGGAACAGCGAAGTCCGCGGCATCGTTGAAGGGCTGTTTGGCGAAAAGCTGCAGGTGTTCTTCGACGAAAACCCGTCAGTGGCGCGGCGCATCTTGGACAAATCAGTAACGGCAGCTCGTGCTCGCGAGGCCGCGCGAAAAGCGCGTGAATTGACGCGGCGCAAAAATGCACTCGAAGTCAGTTCGTTGCCTGGGAAATTAGCTGACTGCTCGTCGAAAGACGCTTCGATCAGCGAGCTGTACATCGTCGAGGGTGACTCTGCTGGAGGTTCAGCCAAAGGCGGGCGCGACCGCAACTTCCAGGCGATTTTACCGCTTCGCGGCAAGATCATTAACGTCGAAAAGGCGCGCCTTGACAAGGTGCTGTCGAACGAGGAAGTGCGAGCGATCATCACCGCTGTCGGAACTGGCATCGGCGATGACTTCGATATCGAGAAGGCACGCTACCACAAGATCATTATCATGACGGACGCGGACGTCGATGGCAGTCACATCCGGATCCTTTTGTTGACCTTGTTCTATCGATTTATGAAACCGCTCATCGATTCGGGTTATATCTATATCGCGCAACCGCCGCTCTACAAGATCACGAAGGGAAAAATGGAGCGCTACGCCTACTCCGACAAGCAGCTTGACGCTGCCCTTGAGGAGATTGGGCGCAACGGGATCAACATCCAGCGCTACAAAGGCCTCGGCGAGATGAATGCGACGCAATTGTGGGAGACCACGATGGACCCAGCCACACGCACCCTTCTCCAGGTGAACATGGAGGATGCGATGGAGGCAGACATGATTTTCTACACGCTGATGGGTGACAAAGTTGAACCACGGCGCGAGTTCATTGAGGAACACGCACAGTATGTGCGCAACCTTGATGTGTAAGGTTTAGCTTCGGTCGTGGGGCTTGAGTGAAATCTGGCGCGCCGCCGCCGATTGAAACGGACAGGAGTGAATCGGTTTGGCAGACTCGTTTGACAGCAAGGTCCTGCCGATTGACCTGAGTCAGGAACTGAAAAACTCGTTCATCGACTACGCGATGAGCGTCATCGTAAGCCGCGCGATTCCGGATGTGCGCGACGGCTTGAAGCCGGTGCACCGACGCATCTTGTACGCGATGTTCGAATCGGGCATGACACCAGACAAGCCGTACAAGAAGTCGGCGCGTATCGTCGGTGATGTGCTTGGTAAATACCACCCACACGGGGATTCGGCGGTGTATGACGCGCTTGTCCGGATGGCTCAAGACTTCTCGACACGCTACCTGCTCGTGGACGGTCACGGCAACTTCGGTTCTGTCGACGGTGACTCTGCGGCTGCAATGCGGTATACCGAGTCGAGAATGTCGCAGATCGCGATGGAACTCCTTCGCGACATCAACAAAGAAACGGTTGACTTCGGACCGAACTACGATGGCAACGAACAGGAGCCACTGGTGTTGCCAGCGCGCTTTCCGAACCTGCTCGTCAACGGCTCCTCTGGCATCGCCGTAGGAATGGCGACGAACATTCCGCCGCACAACCTGCGCGAAGTAATTGACGGAGTCATTCTGATGATCGACAACCCGGAGACAACAATTCAGGACCTGATGCAGGTCATCAAAGGGCCTGATTTCCCAACTGCTGGCATCATCCTCGGACACGAAGGGATCCGCAGCGCGTACGAGACGGGCCGCGGGTCCATCGCGGTGCGCGCGAAAGCGGAGTTCGAAGAAGGTCACGGCGGAAAGACGCACATTATCGTCACTGAGCTCCCGTATCAGCAGAACAAGGCTCGGCTGATTGAGAAGATCGCGGAGCTCACTCGCGATAAGCGCATCGATGGGATCACTGACCTGCGCGACGAATCAGACCGCGATGGCATGCGCATCGTGATTGAACTGCGGCGTGACGCGAAACCGCAGGTGGTTTTGAACAACCTTTACAAACATACCGCCATGCAGAGCAGCTTCGGTGTCATCATGCTCGCGCTTGTTGACGGGCAACCGAAGGTTTTGAATCTGCGCGAAGTGTTGTATCACTATCTGCAGCATCAGCGCGAGGTTGTGCGCCGACGCACGCAATTTGACCTGAACAAAGCGGAAGCTCGCGCGCACATCTTAGAAGGCTTGCTGGTGGCGCTCGATCACCTCGACGAAGTGATTGCGCTCATCCGCGCGTCCGCGACACCCGAAATCGCCCGCACTGGGTTGATGGAGCGGTTCCAACTGTCGCAGGAACAGGCACAGGCAATTCTCGACATGCGCCTGCAGCGCCTGACGGGTCTCGAGCGCGAAAAAATCGAGGCAGAGTACGCCGAACTACAAAAACTAATCGGCGAGTTGCGCGCCATTTTGGCTGATGAGGGCCTGTTGCTCGACGTGATCCGCAAAGAACTTGTCGACATCCGCGACAAGTTCTCCGATGAGCGGCGAACGGAGATTGTGGCGGTGGAGGGCGAGATCACGAATGAAGACCTAATCCCGGTCACCGACGTCGCAATCGCCATCACGAACGCCGGCTACGTCAAGCGCATTCCGCTCAACACCTACCACCAGCAGCGCCGCGGTGGCCGGGGGATGTCGATGATGGGGACGCGCGAAGAGGACTTCGTCGAGCATATGTACATCACGTCGTCGCACCATTATGTCATGTTCTTCACCAACCGCGGCAGAATGTACGCGCTCAAGGCATATGAGATCCCGGAGTACAGCCGCCAGGCGAAAGGCCTTCCGATTATCAACCTAATTCCGATTGAACAAGGCGAGACGGTGTCCACCGTGATACCCATTCGGTCGCTCGCTGAGGAGGACGTCGCGGGATTGACCTTGTTCTTTGCGACCCGACAAGGTGTCATTAAGAAGACTCCCCTCCAGGATTACGCGAACATCCGGCGTGTTGGGCTTATCGCGATCAACCTGCGGGAAGATGACGAACTGATTGGGGTCCGCCTGACCGATGGCGACAGACACATTATTATGGCCACGAAGCGCGGGATGTCGATCCGATTCCATGAGGACGACGTGCGGCCGATGGGTCGAGCCGCGACGGGTGTAAAAGGCATTGCGCTCGGAGATGACGATGCTGTCATTGGGATGGACGTAATCGAAGAGGATACGGACGTACTCGTCGTGACGTCCCGCGGTTACGGGAAACGAACCAAGGCGGACGATTACCGCATACAGACGCGCGGTGGCAAAGGTATCAAGACACTGAACTGCACACCAAAGAACGGCGAAGTTGTGGCGTTGAAGATGGTGTTCGACAACGACGACTTGATGATCATTACGAACGCAGGCGTCGCCATCCGCATTGGAGTCGCTGATATTTCCACTCTGGGCCGGAATACGCAGGGTGTGAAGCTGATCAACGTGCCGGAAGGTGAGGAAGTCGCGACAGTTGCCCGCGTTGTCACCTCAGAAGAAGCAGATAACGCAGAGGAAGTTGGCGGCCTCGACGAACTTGGCGAACCGAGAGATGATGACTATGATGACCGCGAGTCGGATGGTACGGCTGAGCGCGTCGACGATGATGCCAACGGTGCATCGGAAGACGACTTAGAATCGGGCCCACCAGGTGACAACGGCGACGAATAGCACCGAAACACTCATTTGTAACGGGTATTTAGACTGCAAATAGAGTGAGGGCCATTCGCGAGCCTGCTTGGCATTGCGAATGGTTTACGGTATGATCGAACCAGCAGAGGGGGGACGGCGGAACGTGAACTTGGAAGAATTCGCAATTACACAGGGTGGCGAGTTTCTCGCGTTCATTGTTTTGGTCGGCCTAGCGGTATTGTTCTTTAACGCGATTGTGCCGAAACGGTAACTGGTCCGTAGTGGCGCCGCAGACAAGATATTGTCTGCGGCGCTTGTTTTTACGGTCTTATTTTGTCAAAAGGCATCTTTTCGTTTCGGGAGCAACGTGCGGTTCGTGGATAGTGTCTGGTGGTCTATCTGTACTGAAACTTTCAGCACGACATTTCATGTACAAATTGACGTTCAACAGTTGACTTGGGTAATCATCCCGTGGTATATTAGTCGATGTCGCCGCGAGGCGGCGCCGCTGTGAAAGACCTCATAAACCGCGTCACATCAAGGTTTCTCGGGTTTTTCAACTGGCT